>NZ_JBSFNS010000030.1:0-88887 GCF_053587275.1 Amycolatopsis sp. NPDC003676 | reverse complement strand
ACGGCCTGCTCACCGGTCGGTCGCACGTGGACACGCAGCGAGGACGCGCCCGTCGCGAAAAGCTCCACTTCGGACCAGGCGTACGGCAGTGGCGGATGACCGGTGGCCCGGCTTCTGGGGGCATGCCGGGCCACCGGTTCCGGGCGCGGCCGCCGGCCGGGCGCGGGGCGCGGTCCGCGCTGCCGGGGCCGAGGCTCCGGACGCGCCGGGGGCGGCGCGTTCCGTCCTGGCCATGGAAGCGCGACCGTGCAGGTCAGGGCAATGGTTCACAGTTGCCAGTACTAGCCCGTTCGCCGGAGTGGTACGGCGGTACAACCTGGTCCGGCGGCTGCTACCGTGCCTGTGTCGGACTCGGCACGGTCGGTTACCACTGGGGGCGGTCGACGAGAAATGGCGCAGCGACATGCGGGCCACGCGAGTCCGGACGCCGAAGGAGGCGCCCGGACCGCCTTCGCGAGCGCGCTGCGCGCCGCGATCGGAGCCAGCGGGCTTTCCCTGGACCGGATCCAAGCCCGGCTGCGCGCCCGCGGCGCGACGGTGAGCGTCACCGCGCTCAGCTATTGGCAGTCGGGCAAACGCCAGCCGGAACGGGCCGGATCGCTGTCGGCGGTGCGGGTGCTGGAGGAAATCCTCGACGTCCCCGACGGCGCGCTGCTCGGTCTTCTGCCGCCGCCCCGTCCGCGCGGCGCGAGCAGGCGCGACCGGGCGGGCGAGGAACCGGTCACCTTCACCCGCGAGATCCTCCAGCCGCTGCTGGACCGCGTCGGTGCCCCCGACGCGCTGGACCAGCAGCACCAGCTGAAGCTCGTCGGTTTGCACGACCGCTGCGACATCGCGGCCGACGGAGGCCAGCTCGCGGTCACCTCGCGCGCGGTGTTCCAGTCCGGTGCGGACGGTCAGGACCGCTGGCTGCTGGTGTACGCACAGGGTGACGCGACCGCGGTGCCCGACTTGCAGCCGGTGCGCAACTGCCGCGTCGGACGCGCCGAAGTGGACGACGACCACGGCATCCTGGTGGCCGAATTGCTCTTCGACCGCGCGCTGGAACGCGGCGAGACGCACCTCATCGAGTACACCCTGCGCAACTCCGGGCCGCCGTATCCGCAGTGCCGGGCGACCCACTACCGGGAATTCCGCCGCCCGGTCCGCGAGTACCTGCTGGAGGTCCGCTTCGATCCGACAGCCGTGCCCGCCCGCTGCTGGCAGTACGCGAACGCCACCGACGAAGCGCCCGCTCGGCGTCGGCTGCGGCTCGACAGCGGCAATGGGGTGCACGCGATCGCGCTGGACTTCGGGCCGGGGATTTTCGGCATCGGCTGGGGTTCGTGAATCCGGCGGCCGAACTGCGGGAGCTGACCGTTCTGGTCGACACGGGACGGTGGCGCGAGACGGTTCTGGACTCGGTGTGTCTTGTGGTGCCGCCGGGGCGGATTACCGCCTTGCTCGGCGAATCCGGGTGCGGCAAATCGATGGTCGCGGCGGCGCTGACGGGTTCGCTTCCTTCGGTCGCACACAAAACTGGGGAGATGTGCGTTCGTGGCAGCGTCGGACTGGTGCCTCAGTCCGGGGTCGCGGCGTTCGCCGCGGAGCGAACCGTCGGCGCGCAGTCGGACGAGCGGCAGCAGCTCTATCGTGGCCGGAGCGTCGAGGACGCCTGCAAGGCAGCGGTCTGTCCCGAGGAGACCCTGGATCTTTATCCGCACCAGCATTCCAGCGGGCAAATCCAGCGGGCCGCGCTCGCGGCGGCCTTGCTGTCCGAACCGGATCTGCTCGTGGCGGACGAACCCAGCGCCTCCCTCGACCGCGGCACCGCCTACGAGGTGTGGGCCACCCTGCGCGCCTATGCCGATGCTGGTGCCGCCGTGCTGGCCATTACCCACGACGGCGCGCTGCTTGCCGAGACCGGGTACGCCGACGCGATGGCGTTCATGCGCGACGGCCGCACCGTCGCCGCTGGGACGCTCGCCGAGATCCGCGCCCTCGCAGATCCTTACCTGCGAGGCTTCTTTCAGTGATCCCGCTCAGCTGAGCTTGGTCCGCAACACCTTCCCCGTCGCGTTGCGCGGAAGCTCGTCCAAGAACTCCACATCCCGCGGCACCTTGTAGCGCGCCAAATTCGCCTTCACGTACTCGCGCACGCCGTCCTCATCGAGCGTCGAACCCTCCGTGCGCACCACAAAAGCCTTGAGCCGCTCGCCGAAGTCCGGGTCCTCGACGCCGATCACCGCCGCCTCGAGGACGTCTTCCCGTTCCACCAACAGGTTTTCCACCTCGATCGGGAACACGTTCTCGCCGCCGGAGACGATCATTTCGTCGTCGCGGCCGTCGATGAACAGCAGGCCGTCCTCGTCGAAGTGGCCGACGTCGCCGCTGGAGAGGAGACCGTCGATGATTTCCTTGTTGCGGCCGTCGGTGTAGCCGCCGAAGCTCAGCCCGCTGCCGACGAACACCCGTCCGGTCACGTGCGGCTCGGTGATCTTGGCGCCGCGCTCGTCGTACAGCGCGACGCGGCAGCCGACCGGCGCGCGGCCGACCGTGCCTGGCGCGCGCTTCCAGTCCTCCGGCGTCGCGACCGTCGCCACCGCGACTTCCGTGGAGCCGTACAGGTTGTGCACGACGTCGCCGAATTCCTCGTTCGCCCGGTTGCCGAGATCCGGCGACAGCGCGGACCCGGCGACGAAGATGATCCGCAGGCACGACGTGTCGTAGCGATCGCGGACTTCCTTTGGCAGGTCGACGATCCGCTGCAGCATCGTCGGCACCAGAACGAGCGCGGTGCACCGATGCGTCGCGACGCCCTTCAGCGTCGCTTCCGGGTCGAACTTCCGGCGCATCACCACCGTGCAGCCGAGCGCGAAGCTGAGGATGAACTGCGACAGTCCGGTGCCGTGGAACAGCGGCGCGCCCATGAAGGTCGCTTCGCCGGAGCGCAGCGGGATGCGGTCCAGGAACTGCGCCGACGCCAGCGCGGACGTGTGCGGTCGCGGCGCACCCTTGGGGGTGCCGGTGGTGCCGCTGGTGAGCAGCACGAATCCGCCGGCTTTGGCGGGCGCGGGCACCGGGCGGTCGTCGGTGCTGGCGATGATCTCGGCGAGCACCGGGATCTCGTGGCCGCCCGGCTGGTCCACCCAGGCCAGGTAGCGGTCGAGGTCGCCGTCGATCGCGTCGAGCAGGCCGGTGAACTCCTGGTCGTAGACGAGCGCGGTGACGCCCTCGCGCTTGGCGACGTCGGCGAACTGCGGCTTGGCGAACCCGGTGTTCATCAGCAGCAGCCGCGCGCCGAGCTTGCCCGAGGCGGCCATCGTGAGCACGAGCCCGCGGTGGTCGCGGCACAGCGCGGCGATCACCGAACCGGGGCCGAGGCCGCGCTGCGACCAGGCGCGGGCGAGCGCGTTGGACTGGTCGTCGAGCTGTTTGAAGGTGAGCGGGCCGAGGTCGTCGACGATCCCGACGGCCGTCGAATCGCGCCGGGCCGCGATGTGGTTCGCGCCGGCGAACGGGCCGTACTTGCGGATCGCGACGAGGGAACGCAAGCCCTCGTCGAGGCGGGGGAACGGCACCAGCCCGGCACGGCGCATCACCTCGACGCTGCGCACGGTCTCGGTCAGCTTGCCTGCCACCTGGCCGGCCAGCTCGGCCACACTCATCCGGGCACCTCCATTGCTGCTGCGGGAGCGCCCACGCCGACGGTCTCCGTACCGCCGGTATGGGAGTTACTCGACAGTAAAGCAAGGCCCGGCCGCGCACCAGTGCCCGGCCGGGGAGGAAATCTCCGGTACCGGTCACTGGCTGTCCGCGAAGGGCTCCACGAGGGAATCTGAGTCCCTCGATGAGCCCGTCGCGAACCGCTGTGCGGAAATTGTCGGTGCTGGTCCGCACAATGTGACGGTGCAGGTGATCACCGGCCGGGAGGAAGAGTCCGGCTACACGATCGAGGGCCCCGCGGGGACCCTCCGCGGGCTGTCGCGCGCCGACTGGGCCGACGAGGTACGTCGGCTGGAAGCGGCCGAGAGCCCGCGCTGGGTGCTGCCCTCGGTCGAGGAGATCTACCCCGCGCTGGTCAAGGCCGGGGTGCGGCTGGGCCGGTGCTACGACCTGTCGCTCGCCGAAGGACTGCTGCTCGCCTACGAGGGCCGGGAGGGCGAATCGCGCAGCCTGCGGGCAGCGTGGGCCCGGGCGAACGGGGAGGAACCGCCCGACGACGGACCGGCCTTCGGCGAGGACGCCCAGCCCACGCTGTTCTCCCCGCGCGGCCCCGGCCTGCCAGCGGGCGTCACGGTCGTTGCCGCGGCCCGACGGGTCCTGGCTGAGCAGGAGAAACGCGTCGCCGCCACCGAGGCCCCCGCCCGGATGCGGCTGCTGCTCGCGGCCGAATCGGCGAGCGCGCTGGCCGCCGCCGAGATCTCCGCCGCCGGGCTCCCCTGGCGCGCCGACCGGCATCTGCAGTTGCTGGAAGAACGCCTGGGACCGCGCGTCCCCGCTGGTCAGCGCCCGAAAGCCCTCGTCGACCTCGCCGCGAAAATCTCCGCGGCGCTGGGCGGACGGCCCGTCAACCCCGACTCGTCGGCCAGCGTCGTCCGCGCGCTGGCCAGAGAGGGGATCGAAATCCCGGCGGCGCGGAAGTACCTGCTGCAGGACATCGACCACCCCGCCGTCGCGCCCCTGCTGGAGTACAAGGAACTGTCGCGGCTGCATTCGGCCAACGGCTGGGCGTGGCTGGACGAATGGGTCGCCGACGGACGATTCCGGCCGCACTTCGTCGTCGGCGGCGTCGTGTCCGGCCGCTGGGCCACCCGGGGCGGCGGAGCCCTGCAGATCCCGCGCGCGCTGCGTTCCTGCGCGTCCGCGGATCCCGGCTGGAAACTCGTCGTCGCCGACGGCGCACAACTCGAGCCGCGCGTCCTCACCGCTTTGTCCGGCGACCGCCGCCTGGCCGAAGTCGCCGCGGCGACCGATTTGTACGCCCGCTTGGCCGAAGCGCTGTTCTCCGGCACGCGCTATGTCCCGCTCCGCCCCGGGGACACGCGAGACGACCGTTCGCGCGCGAAGATCGCCATGCTGTCCGCGATGTACGGCGGCACGTCTGGCGAGGCTGGGCCGCTGCTCGCGTTGCTGCGCCAGCGTTTCCCGGACGCGGTGTCCTATGTGGAGCATGCCGCCGCCGCGGGCGAGCGGGGCGAGCGGGTCCGGTCGAGGCTGGGCCGTACGTCTCCGGCTCCGTCGGCAGCTTGGCGCGCCTTGACCGGCGGGCTCACCGAGGACGAAGCGACGGAAACTCGCGCGCGCCGGGCGTCCCGCAGCTGGGGGCGGTTCACGCGGAACTTCGTGGTGCAGGCCAGCGCGGCTGATCTGACCGCGGTCTTGCTGGCCACTTTGCGAGGACGGCTGCCGGATCCGGCGCATTTGGTGTTCTTCCTGCACGACGAGGTGATCGTGCACGCGCCTGCCGAGCTGGCGGACGAGGTCGCGGACATCGTGGAGACGTCGATCCAGGAAGCCGCGAGGCTGGTCTTCGGAGAGGCGTGCCCGGTGCGATTTCCCATGGACGCGAAATCGGTGGACAATTATGCGGAGGCGAAGTGATCAGCTGACCCAGGTTTCCCATCAACCACATGGCGGCATCCGGGAAATCCGTTCGGGGGAACGCGGTGTTGCCGTCGGTCGCACTCGTCACGGGATATTCCACCGCAAAGGCGCTATCCGCCAGGCGCCGATGATCAGTACCTTCGTGCTCCATGGCGGGGAGAAAAAGGAAAAGCAAAAACAGCAGTCTTTGGAGCTTTCTGGCGTTTATCGCGGTCATCGCCCTGTGGGCGATCCCGGCGATCGGGCCCGGCGTCATCGCGGCCCTGTCGGCCTTCGTGGTGCTCTACGGCCTCTTTCAAGCACCGACCTGGTGTTGCGCGCCTACCCGGAAGAACGAGTTCTGCCGCAACAACGCCAACGGCATCCTGCTCGGCTGCCACCTCCGGCAGCACAAATGGCAGAAGCTCAAGATGGCGTTCAAGGAGCAAGCTCCGGCGAAAGCGCTCCGAAGAATGCTCAGCAACCTGAACGGAGTGGCAGCTTCGCTTTCCGCCGCCGCAGGCACGGTTTCAGCCAGCGCCGCCACCGTCACGCTCCTGGTGAAGTGATCCTCAGGCCAGAGCGTCGTCCAACGCCTTGGTGATTCGCTTCAGCGAAACCGGATGCGCCGTCCCCAACGTCTGTGCGAAGAAGCTCACCCGAAGCTCCTCGATCATCCACCGCACCTCCGCCAGCGCGGGCGAAGACGTCCCGGGCGGCAAAGCAGCCAACGCGTCCTGGTATTCCTTCGTGATCCACGCGACGTCGGCCATCCGCTGCAAGTCCCGCGTCTGCTCCAGCGGCAGTTTCTCCAGTCGCCGCTCGATGCCGCGCAGGTACCGGACCACGTTCGACAGCCGTCCGGCACCCGTTTCCGTCACGAAGCCCTTGTGCACCAAGCCATCCAGCTGACGACGGATGTCCGCCAGCGACTCGGCCGGGCCGCGGGTGTCCGCCAGGCGCGTTTCGACGTCGATGGCCGCGCGCAGGATCCGCTCGACCTCCGTCAACACCTCCAGCACCTTCGGGTTCAAGCCCGCCCGCACCTTTTCCAGCAGCGCGGCGAAACCCGCCTCGTCCCAGACCGGGCCGCCCGCCGAGGCCATCAGCGCGTCGACGGCGCAGTCGACGCAATCCTCCAGCAGGCCCGCGACACTGCCGTGCGGATTGCGGTTCAGCACGAGCTTCGAGGAGTTCGACAGCGACCGCGTAATGAACTTCATCGGCGAGTTCAGGTTCAGCCGCAGCATTCGCCGCGTGCCGGACCACATCGCGTGTTGCTGTTCGGCGGGCGTGTCCAGCAGCCGCACGGCCACCGACGCGCCCTCGTCCACCAGCGCCGGATACGCCTTCACGTCGTGGCCGCGCCGGGTCGAAGCGAAGACCTTCGGCAGCTCGCCGAACGACGGCTGCACCAGACCGGCCTTCTCAATGCTGTTGGCAGCCTTGGAAATAGTCTCCCGCACCCGCGGCGCGAGACGGCGCTTCAGCTCGTCCAGGTCCTTGCCCTCGGCCACCCGCTTGCCGCGCTCGTCCACCACGCGGAAGGTGATCCGGAGGTGGTCCGGCACCGTCGAGAGGTCCCACGCCGAATGCGGGACGTCGATGCCGCGCATCGCGTGCAGCTCGTCGCCGAGGATGTCGAGCAGCGGACCGTCCGAAGGGGACATTCGCGTCAACGCATCAGCGGCGGTGTCGGGAGCGGGAACGAAGTTGCGCCGCAACGTTTTCGGCAGCGATTTGATCAGCTGCGTCGCCAGTTCGCCGCGCAGGCCGGGCACCTGCCAGTCGAAGCCGTCCGGCGTGACCTGGTTCAGCACCGGCAGCGGGATGTGCACGGTCACGCCGTCGGCGTCCGCTCCGGGTTCGAACTGGTAGGTCAGCTTGAAGACGTGCGTGCCCTGCGTCCACGAGTCCGGGTAGTCCGATTCGCGGACCGCGCCCGCGACCTCGTTGATGAGCATGGACTTCTCGAACGACAGCAGGTCCGGCTCGTTCCGCCGCGCCTTCTTCCACCAGCTGTCGAAGTGCCGCACGGACACGACGTCCTCAGGCACTCGCGCGTCGTAGAACTCGTACAGCGTCTGGTCGTCCACCAGGATGTCGCGCCGCCGGGCACGATTCTCCAGGTCCTCGACCTCGTCGAGCAGCGCGCGGTTCTCGGCGAAGAACCGGTGGTTCGTGTGCCAATCGCCCTCGACCAGCGCGTGCCGGATGAACATCGCGCGCGAGATCTCCGGGTCGATCCGGCCGTAGTTCACCCGCCGGTCCGCTATGAGCGGCACGCCGTACAGCGTCACCTTCTCCGTCGCCATCACCGCGCCCTGCTTGCGTTCCCAGTGCGGCTCCGAATACGAACGCTTCACCACGTGCTGCGCGAGCGGTTCGACCCAGTCCGGCTCGATCCGCGCGTTGACCCGGCCCCACAGCCGCGACGTCTCGACCAGTTCGGCCGACATCACCCAGCGCGGCTGCTTCTTGAACAGCGCCGAACCGGGGAACACCGAGAACCGGGCCCCGCGTGCGCCGAGGTAGTCGCCCTTCGCCGGGTCCTTGAGCCCGATGTGCGACAGCAGCCCGGAAATCAGCGCCGTGTGCACGTGCTGCGGTTCGGCGGGCGTGGTGCTGAGCGTGATGCCGAGCGGTTTGGCGAGCTGGCGCAGCTGGCCGAAGATGTCCTGCCACTCGCGGATCCGCAGGTAGTTCAGGTATTCGGTGCGGCACATCCGGCGGAACTGGTTGCCGGTCAACGTCTTCTGCTGTTCGCTGACGTACTCCCACAGCTTGAGGTAGGAGAGGAAGTCCGACGTCGGGTCCGCGAACCGGGAGTGCTGCGCGTCGGCGGCCTGCTGCTTCTCCGCCGGCCGCTCGCGCGGGTCCTGAATGGACAGTGCGGCGGCGATGATCATCACCTCGCGCACGCAGCCGTTCCGCGCGGCCTCCAGCACCATCCGGCCCATCCGCGGGTCCACCGGCAGCAGCGCGAGCTTGCGGCCGACCTCGGTGAGCTTCGAGGAATCGCCGGTCTCGAACGCGCCGAGTTCCTGCAGCAGCTGCACCCCGTCGGTGACCTGGCGGCGGTCCGGCGGCTCCACGAACGGGAACGCGTTCATGTCGCCGAGCCCGAGCGACGTCATCTGCAGGATGACCGACGCCAGGTTCGTCCGCAGGATCTCCGGATCGGTGAACTCCGGCCGCGATTCGAAGTCTTCCTCGGAGTACAGCCGGATGCAGATGCCGTCGGAGGTACGCCCGCAACGCCCCTTGCGCTGGTTGGCCGACGCCTGCGAGACCGCCTCGATCGGCAGCCGCTGCACCTTCGTGCGGTGGCTGTAGCGCGAGATGCGCGCGGTGCCCGGGTCGATCACGTACTTGATCCCGGGCACGGTCAGCGACGTCTCGGCGACGTTCGTGGCCAGCACGATCCTGCGTCCGGTGTGCCGCTGGAACACGCGGTGCTGATCGGCCGCGGAGAGCCGCGCGTACAGCGGCAGCACCTCGGTGTTCCGCAGGTCCAGCCGGTTCAGCACGTCCGCGGTGTCGCGGATTTCGCGCTCGCCGGAAAGGAACACGAGGATGTCGCCCGGCGCCTCGCCGGACAGCTCCTGCACCGCCTCGGCGATCGCCTGCGTCTGGTCGCGGTCCGGGTCGCCCTCGGGCTCGTCCGGGTCCACGAGCGGGCGGTAGCGCACCTCGACCGGGTAAGTCCGGCCGGAGACCTCGACGATCGGCGCGTCGTCGAAATGCCGCGAGAACCGCTCCGGGTCGATGGTCGCCGAGGTGATGATCACCTTCAGGTCGGGACGGCGCGGCAGCAGCTGCTTGAGGTAGCCGAGGATGAAGTCGATGTTGAGGCTGCGCTCGTGCGCCTCGTCGATGATCAGCGTGTCGTACTGGCGCAGCATCCGGTCGGTCTGGATCTCGGCCAGCAGGATGCCGTCGGTCATCAGCTTGACCAGGGTGTCCTGGCCGGACTGATCGGTGAACCGGACCTTGTAGCCGACGGTGTCGCCCAGTTCGGTCTTCAGCTCGCTGGCGATCCGGTCGGCGACCGTGCGCGCGGCGAGCCGGCGCGGCTGGGTGTGCCCGATCTGCCCGCGCACGCCGCGGCCCAGCTCCAGGCAGATCTTCGGCAGCTGCGTGGTCTTGCCCGAACCGGTCTCCCCCGCGACGATCACCACCTGGTGGTCGCGGATCGCGTCGCCGATCTCGTCCTTGAGCCTGCTGACCGGCAGCTCGGCGGGGTACTCGATCTTCGGCACGCTTTCGCGGCGCTGCTGCACGCGCAGCAGCGCCGTTTCGACGTCGGCGGCGATGCGCTCGGCCGTCTCCTGCTTGGCACGAGACCGGCGCGCGCCGTCGAGACGACGACGGAGCCGGTACTCGTCGCGCAGCATCAGTTCGGGCAGCTGGGCGCGCAGCTCTGCGAAGGGGGATGGAGTGGACATACTTGGGCCAAGGATAGCCGTGCGTGACCGCCGTGGCTTCCGAATATGCCGCGAGTGACAGCCGCCGCTCCCCCGTTCACGACACCGGGGCCGGGCGCGGCCGCACGAGCTTGGCCGGAAGCAGCCAGGTCAGCCGGTCCGAGCGGAGCACGGCGAGCGGTCCGATCACGGCCAGGAGCAGCACGTATCCGGCGACGAACGGGGCCACCCGCGAGTCGAGCCCGGCCGCGGTCGCCATCGTCGCCAGGACCAGCGAGAACTCGCCCCGGGTCAGCACGGTCAGGCCGATGTTCACGCCTTCCTGCCGGTCGAAGCCGTGCAGCCGGGCCGCGAACGCACCAGCGGCGAGGTTCAGCACCAGCGTCAGCACGACCGCGGCGATGACCGGGAGGACGACTGTGCCGACCGCGCCCGGATCGATCGACAGCCCGAAGATGAAGAAGAACAACGCGCCGAACGCGTCCCGCAGCGGCAGCACCAGCTTGTGCACCCGCGGCGCGACCTGGGAATTGCCGAGCATCATGCCGACCATGAACGCGCCGATCGCGTCGGAAACGCCCACTTCCTCGGCTACCGCGGCGCCGAGCACAGCCACGCCGACGAAGCAGACGGTGAGCAGCTCGTCATCCGCTGAGCCGAAGAGGCGCGACACCAGCCGTCCGCCCCAGCGAGCCAGCGCGGCGAGCACGAGCAGGAAGCCGAACGCCTTGCCGAAGTCGGCGAGCGCCGCGCCGAAGCCGTCGGCACCGCTGAGCACCGGCTGCAGCAGCGCCAGGTAGAGCGCGAGGAACAGGTCTTCCAGCACGACGATGCCCATGATGAGGCGGGATTCCCGGTTGTTCATCCGCCGGGTTTCCAGGAGCAGCTTGGTGACGATGGCCGAGGACGAAATGCCGATCGCGCCGGCGATCACCAGCGCCTCGCGCGTGCCCCAGCCGAGCGCGAAGCCGAACGCGAGCCCGCCGCCGATGTTCAGCACGAGGTAGGCCAGCCCCGCCCAGGCGAGTCTGGCGCCGCCGCGGGCGAGGTCGTCGAGCGAGAACTCCAGTCCGAGATAGAAGAGCAGGAACACGAGGCCGAGCCCGGCCAGCACGCCGAACTCGGCCGGATCGTCCACAAGGGACAGTCCGGGGGTGTGCGGGCCGAAGACGAAACCGGCCAGCATGAACAGGGGAATCGTGGGCAGCCCGATCCGGGCGCCGACGCGGGCGAGGGCGCCGGCGGCGAGAAACGCGCCGCCGACGGCCAGCAAAGCATGACCGTTGCTCATGAAATCCTCTTGAGAGCCGGGTACAGGCGGGAAACGGGTACTCAGCAATCAGGAGGGGCCCGCGCCGCGGCGGGTGCGGGGGCGCGGTCCAGTTCCACCGGCGATGCGGCGGAAACCGGGACGGTGCACCAGCCCGGCCGGGCAAGACGGATCTCGCCCGGGGCGTCGGCGAGCGGCAGCGGGTGCGCGGCGACGAGATGCGGGCCCTGTTCCTGGACCAGGGCCGGTTCGGGGTCGTGCGGACGCGGGCCGGACGGTCCCGGGCCGGGGACCGCGACGCCGAGCAGGAGCAGCGCGGCGAGCACCAGGACGAGGATGGACCGGTGCCGCGGCGCGGAAGCGGCGGCAGCAGTCGTCATCTCGAGCCGAGTTTACCATGTCTTTAACGTGCGCTGGCGGCTCTCGCTGGCGTCCATAGTGGACAGTCCAACGGAGACTCCTGCCGTTCCAGCGGATTTTCGGCCGCTTTCAGGCAATCTTCATCGTCCACAGTGGACAGCTCGCGTTCACATCCGTGAAAAATTTTCGCATCCCTTGCCTCGCGGCTTCACGCTCGGTTATCGTGGCGCTACGCCGCAGCAGTATCCGGAACCGGTCATTCGCCGGTCCGGCCGCCTTGCCCACGTACCGCGGAAAGGGATTCCCCTCATGCGCAAGACGATGCGGCCCACGCTGGTCGCCGGTCTCACGGCCGCCTCGGCCCTCGCCCTCGTGTTCAGCACCCCCGCTCTCTCGGCCGCCGCCGTGCCGGCCCCGCTCGCCGCCTCGGCGCCCGTGCTGGGCTCCGGCGGCGACCTCGCGTCTCCGGAGAAGAAGGAGATCGCGATGCAGCTGGTGTCGAGCGCGGAAAACTCGTCGCTCGACTGGAAGAAGCAGTACTCCTACATCGAGGACATCAAGGACGGTCGCGGCTACACCGCGGGCATCATCGGGTTCTGTTCCGGCACCGGCGACATGCTCGAGCTGGTGCAGGCCTACACCAAGTCCGTGCCGGACAACCCGCTCGCGAAGTTCTTGCCAGCGCTGGAAAAGGTCAACGGTTCCGATTCGCACGAAGGGCTCGGCGCGCCGTTCGAGAGCGCGTGGAAGGAAGCCGCGGGCACCCAGGAATTCCAGGACGCGCAGAACAGCGAGCGCGATCGCGTGTACTTCGACCCGGCGGTGAACCAGGGCAAGTCGGACGGTCTCGGCGCGCTCGGCCAGTTCATCTACTACGACGCGATCGTGATGCACGGCCCCGGCACGAGCACTGACAGCTTCGGCGGGATCCGCGACGCCGCGCTTTCGAAGGCGAAGCCACCGTCCCAGGGCGGCGATGAAACCGCGTACCTCAAGGCATTCCTCGACGCGCGCAAGGTGGTCATGAAGAAGGAAGAGGCGCACGCGGACACGTCTCGCGTCGACACGGAACAGCTGGTGTTCCTCAACGACGGCAACCTTGATCTGCACACGCCGCTGAAGTGGCAGGTCTACGGCGACCCGTACGAGATCAACTGAACCCCCAGCAGGTTCTCACGGTCACCGCGCACGGCGCGTCCGCGTGGGACCACGACGGCGACCGCTGGGTACGGGCACTCGGTCCGTACCCAGCGGAAGTCGGCGCGCAAGGAATCGGCGTCGCACGCGAAGGACTTTCCCTTACGCCAGCCGGAATCTGGCCGCTCACCGAGGCTTTCGGCATCGAGCCGAACCCCGGCACCCGGCTCCCCTACCGGCAGGTGACCACTTCGGACTGGTGGGTGTCCGATGTGCACTCTCCGCTGTACAACACGCATTACCGAGGCACGTCAGGCCCGTTCGATGAAGCGGCGGGCGAGAATCTCGGTGCGGCGGGCCCGGCGTACGCGCACGCGGTGGTGATCGACTACAACCGCTCGCCGGTCGTGCCCGGTGCCGGTTCGGCGTTCTTCCTGCACGTGGCCACCGGCGGACCGACCGCTGGCTGCGTCGCGCTCGCCGTCGAAGACCTCATCGCGGTGCTGCGTTGGCTCGACCCCGCGCGAAACCCCGTCATCGCAATAGCTGAGCAACCGTCCGCGTATTGACGATCCGGTCCGGCTCGATGCCCGCCTCTTCCGCCCGCTCGCAGCCGTAGACCTGCCAATCGAGCTGCCCGGGCGCGTGCGCGTCGCTGTCGATCGCGAACTCGCACCCCAGCTCGACGGCCTGGCGCAGCAACCTCATCGGCGGGTCGAGCCGGTCAGGCCGCGAATTGATCTCCACCGCCACCCCGTTCTCCCGGCAGGCGGTGAAGACCTTCTCCGAGTTGAACTGCGACTCCGGCCTGCTGCGTCCGCCGACCAGCCGTCCGGTGCAGTGCCCCAGCACGCGGACATGCGGATTCTCGACGGCGGCCAGCATCCGCGGCGTCATCTCCCTCGCCGGCATGCGGAGCTTCGAATGCACGCTCGCCACCACGAAGTCGAGCCGGTCCAGCAGCTTCTCGGTCTGGTCGAGCGCACCGTCGTCGAGGATGTCGACTTCGATGCCGTGTAGCAGGCGAAACGGGGCCAGCTGCTCGTTCACCCGCGCGACCTCATCCATCTGCGCGCGCAGCCGCTCCGGGGACAGGCCGCGCGCGACGGTCAGCCGCGGCGAATGGTCGGTGAGCACGATCCACTCGTGCCCCAGCTCGCGCGCAGTCTCGGCCATCTCGAGGATCGGGCTGCCGCCGTCGGACCAGTCGGAGTGCGTGTGACAGTCGCCGCGAAGCGCCGTACGCAGCGCACCGCCGTCCGGCAGCTTCTTCTCGGGCAGCTTCGCCGCGTACGCAGGCGTGCGGTCGTGCCACGCGTCTTCGATAACCCCGGCAGTGGCTTTGCCGATCCCCTTCAACGCCTGAAGCGTCTTCGCACCGACGCGCGACGCTAGTTCGTCTTCGGAGAGCTTGTCGACCACCGCGGCGGCCTGACGGAACGCGCGCACCCGGTAAGTCGGTTCACCGGCGCGTTCGAGCTGGAAGGCGATGTCGCGCAGGGCGCGGGCCGGGTCCATGCCTCCTGTTTTACCCGTTCAGCCGCGCCGAGGCAGCTCATGCAGCTCGACGTCGCCGAGACGGCCGTTTTTGAGCTCCGCGGTCTGGTAGGTGCAGTACGGCTGCCGCCTCCGGTCGGTGGGCGAACCCGGGTTGAGCAGCCGCAGCCCGCCGGGCGTCACCGAATCCCACGGGATGTGGCTGTGGCCGAAGATCAGCACGTCGACGTCCGGATACAAGGCGTCGCACCGCTTCGCGCGGCCCTTCGCGTCGCCAGTTTCGTGTACCACCGCCAGCCGGACGCCTTCCAGCGTCTCGCGAGCGACCTCCGGCAGCCGTTTCCGCAGTTCAGGGCCGTCGTTGTTGCCATAAACGCCGATCAGCCGGGCGCTGCGGGCCTCAAGAGCGTCGAGAGTGTCGACGTCGACCCAGTCGCCCGCGTGCACCACGACGTCCGCCTTCGCGACTTCGTCCCAGACCTGTGCGGGCAGTTCCTTCGCCCGCTTCGGCAGATGAGTGTCCGCGAGAAGCAGCAACCGCACGCCGTCACTCCTCCCCGATCGCCTCGAGCACGTGGTCGAGGAACGCCGCGATGTGCGCGCGCAGCAGCTCGGCCGCGCCGTCCTCGTCGCCCTTCTTCGCGGCGGCGAGCACCGCCTTGTGCTCGTTCCATTCCTTGCGCCAGCTGGGATTCGCGTCCCAGCCGACCACGGTGATCAGCGCCGCGCGGTCGCGCAGATCGTCCAGCATCGACACCATCAACGGGTTTCCGCAGCCCGCGTACAGCGCGCGGTGGAACCGCCGGTTCAGCAGGCTCAACGTGGTCTGGTCAGCGTCCGCGCTCGACGCTTCCTTGAGGACCTGCGCGGCCTCGTCGAACGCTGTGCGGTCCGAAGACCGGATGGCGCGGCGCAGCGCTTCGGGCTCCAGCACCATCCGCACGTCGTAGACCGACCGCGCCAGCTCCGCGTCGACCACGCACACCGACGCGCCCTTGTACGGGCTGAACGTGACCAGCCCGGTGTTGGACAGCACCTTGAGCGCCTCGCGCACGGGCGTCTTCGACACCCCGAGCCGCGCGGCCAGCTCCGCCTCCACGAGCTGCTGACCGGGCACCAGCTCGCGGGCGAGAATGCCGCGCCGGATCTCCTCCAGCACCACCTCGGTGCGGGAGGCGGGGAGGCTGAACGTGGACGGCATGCCGACCCTCCTGGCTTTCGCGCTCGTCCCCGCACATTCAACCAGGCGGGCGTCTCCGAGCGTCGACACGTACGATCATATATCAGATGCCATCCGCCGACCGAGGAGACGCAGCCCGATGAAGGCACCCGAGGACTTGCGCAGCCACCGCTGGTTCGGCGGCGACGACCTGCGGAATTTCAGCCACCGCACCCGCGCCCGGCAGCTCGGCTACGAGCCGGAGGAGCACCTCGGCAAGCCGGTGATCGGCATCCTCAACACCTGGAGCGACATCAACCCGTGCCACCAGCACCTGCGCGAACGCGCGGAGCAGGTCAAGCGCGGCGTGTGGCAGGCGGGCGGGTTCCCGCTGGAGTTCCCGGTGGCGACGCTGTCGGAGACGTATCAGAAGCCGACGCCGATGCTGTACCGGAATCTCTTGGCAATGGAGACCGAGGAACTGCTGCGGTCGTATCCGGTCGACGGCGCGGTGCTGATGGGCGGCTGCGACAAGACCACCCCGGCGCTGCTGATGGGTGCGGCGAGCGCCGGGCTGCCGTCGATTTTCGTGCCCGCCGGGCCGATGCTGCGCGGAAACTGGCGCGGCGAAGTGCTCGGCAGCGGCACCGACATGTGGAAGTACTGGGACGAACGGCGCGCGGGCACGATCGGCGACCGCGAGATGGCCGAGCTGGAACGCGGTCTCGCCCGCTCCCCCGGCCACTGCATGACGATGGGCACCGCGTCCACCATGACGTCCGCCGCCGAGGTGCTCGGGCTGACGCTGCCCGGCGCGGCGTCGATCCCGGCGGTCGATTCCGCGCACCACCGGATGGCGGCGGCGACCGGCGCGCGAATCGTGGGCATGGTGTGGGAGGACCTCACGATCGCGAAGATCCTCGACGAGCGCGCGTACGCCGACGCGATCACCACTGTACTGGCGCTCGGCGGGTCGACCAACGCGGTGATCCACCTGATCGCGATGGCCGGACGCAGCGGGATTTCGTTGTCCCTGAAGGATTTCGACGAGATCGCCCGGCGGGTGCCGGTGCTGGCGAACATCCGGCCGGGCGGCGATTGGCTGATGGAGGACTTCTATTACGCGGGCGGCCTGCCCGGGTTGTTGTCCCGCTTGACCGACTTGCTGCACCTCGACCGCATCACTGTCACCGGGCGTCCGCTCGCCGATTCCCTCGCCGACGCCCGCGTGCACAACGACGACGTGATCCGCCCACGCGACAACCCGGTCTCCAGCGAAGGCGGCGTGGCCGTGCTGCACGGAAACCTCGCGCCCGGCGGCGCGGTGATCAAGCACATCGCCGCCGCCCCCGCGCTGCTTACGCACACCGGTCCGGCAGTGGTTTTCGACAATTACCAGGACCTGAAGAAGCGCATCGACGACCCGGCATTGGGCATTACCGCCGATTCCGTATTGGTGCTGCGCGGATCCGGTCCGCTCGGCGGTCCCGGGATGCCCGAGTACGGCATGCTGCCGATCCCGGCGCACCTGCTGGAACAAGGCGTCCGAGACATGGTGCGGATCTCCGACGCCAGGATGAGCGGCACCAGCTACGGCGCGTGCGTGCTGCACGTGGCACCGGAATCGCACGTCGGCGGGCCGCTCGCGCTCGTCCGCGACGGCGACCTGATCACCCTGGACGTGCCTTCGCGGACGTTGCAGCTGCAAGTGGACGACGCCGAACTGCAGCGTCGTCTCGCTTCGTGGGCCGCCCCTGCGCCGCGGTTCGAACGAGGTTACGGTGCGCTGTACGCGGAGCACATCACGCAGGCCGACGAGGGCTGCGACTTCGACTTCCTCGCCCGCGCCGGCGCCAATCCGGAACCGGACGCCGGGTGACCGGTTTGTTCCGCTGGGGGCAGTAGTCCGGCATGTCCGGCTCGGCCCGTACGCTGTGCCCTTGACCGCAGCGAATCGAAGGGGTCGTGAGGTGCAGTACGAACCGCGCTGGCCGGAAACCGACAGCGACCAGACCGAGGTCCTGCCGGTCGTGCCGCCCGAGGAACCTCCGTCCCCGCCGCGAAGGCGGGGCCTGCGCAAAGCGGGCTGGATCAGCGGCGGCGTGCTCGGCGTCCTGGTCGTCGCCTACCTCATCGACCTGCTGACCAGCCAGGGCCGGGTGCCGCGCGGCGTCGTCGTGGCCGGCGTGGACGTCGGCGGGCTGGAGCGGCCGGTCGCCGAACGCGAGCTGCGCGGGAAGATCGAGCCGCGGCTCACCCAGCCGCTCACCGTCACCGCGGGCAACGCGCACACCAAGCTGTCGCCGACCGAGGCCGGGCTGGGCCTGGACTGGAGCGGCACTCTCGACCAGGCAGGCGACCAGCCGATCAACCCCTTCACCCGGCTCGCGTCGTTCTTCAGCACCCGGGAACTGGGCGTCGTTTCGCACACCGAGGCCGACAAACTCGACCCGGCGCTCGAGGACCTGCGCGGACGCGTCGACCGGGAGCCGGTCGAGGGCACGATCCGGTTCGACGGCACCACCCCGGTCGCGGTCCCGCCGCAGGCCGGGCAGAAGCTGGACGTCGCGGCGGCGCGCGCGAAGGTGCTGAGCGGCTGGGCTTCCAGCAACGAGCTGACGCTCCCGGTCGCGCCGACGCCGGTGCGCACCACCGCCGAGGGCGTCCAGCGGGCGTTGACCGAGTTCGCCAAGCCCGCGGTGTCCGCGCCGATCGTGGTCAAGGGCGAAGGCGCGGACGCGACGCTGACGCCGGAGCAGATCGCCGGGGCGCTCACGTTCGTGCCCGGCGACGGCGGCGGCCTCGCCCCGCAGGTCGACCCGAAAAAGGTCACCGACGCGCTCGCGCCGCAGCTGAAGTCCACCGAGCAGGAGGGCAAGGACGCGGCCATCGCGTTCTCCGGCGGCAAACCGGTCGTCGAACCGTCCGCGGACGGCAACACGGTCGACTGGGAGCAGAGCCTCAAGCCGCTGCCGAACACGCTCAAGCAGACCGACAGCCGCGAGCTGAAGGCGATCTACAAGAAGACGCCGGCGAAGGTCACCACCGAGCAGGCGGACAAGCTGGGCGTCAAGGAAGTCATCGGCGAATTCAGCACCGGCGGGTTCGCGCCCGACTCCGGCACGAACATCCGCGTGGTCGCCGAGAAGGTGAACGGCGCGATCGTGAAGCCGGGAGAAACGTTCAGCCTCAACGGGTTCACCGGCCCGCGCGGGCGTCCGCAGGGCTACGTCGAGGCGGGCGTGATCGAGAACGGCGCGCCTGCTCGCGAGGTCGGCGGCGGCATTTCGCAGTTCGCCACCACGCTGTACAACGCGGCGTACTTCTCCGGGATGAAGGACGCCGGGCACAAGGAACACAGCTACTACATCAGCCGTTATCCGGCCGCGCGCGAGGCGACGGTGTTCCAGAACCCCAATGGCGCCAGCGTGATCGACCTGAAGTTCACGAACGACTCGGACACCGGCGTCGCGATCCAGACCGTCTGGACGCCGTCGTCGATCACCGTGAAACTGTGGGGCACCAAGCGGTACACCGTCGAATCGGTGCCCGGCGAGCGGTCGAACCCGACGCCTCCGCCGACGAAACCGGGTCCGGCGGAGAACTGCCACGCGTCCAACGGCGCGCCCGGTTTCACCGCGAGCGACACCCGGATCCTGCGCGACGCGTCGTCGGGCCGGGAGGTTTCGCGGCACACGCGGTCGGTCCGCTACAACCCGCAGCCGAAGATCACCTGCGGGGAGTAGCGAGTCGCTGCATCGTGGCGGCCACCGCCAGATCGACGGCGAAGGAAAACTCCGCTTCGTGATCGCACCGCGCCAGATGCGGCGCGGATTCGACGACGGCGGGAAGTTCGGTCTGCTCCAGTTCGGCGCGGCGGTGGGCGATTCCGGCCTCGTCGGTGACGCCGAACGCCGGTCCCGCGCCCGCCTCGCGCAGGAGCGAGCCGACCACGACGGCGAGGAGCGAACGCAGCAGGTGCACGGCTTCTTCGGGGGACGCGCCTGCCTTGCGCAGCACCGAAAGCACCGCCTCGACCGGGGCGAGTGCGGCGATCGACGGCAACTGTCTGGTTAGGACGAGCGCGGCGGCCTGCGGATGCGCGCGCGTTGCTTTCCGGAAGGACTGGGCGATCGCGCGCAGGTCTTCTTCGGGCTGCCCGGTCAAGTCCGGGAGGTCGATCCCGCCGAGCACGTGCCCGGCGACAGCGTCGAGCAAGGCTTCTTTGCCGTCGATGTGGTGGTAGAGGCTCTTCGCGTCCACGCCGAGGCGCTGCCCGACGGTCCGCATGCTCACCGCTGCCGCGCCGTCGGCGTCGACTACTTCCAGCGCGGCCGTCAGGATCGCCTCCCGCGACAGCCGGGCGTCTCCCTTGCGCGGGCGTCCCCGGCGCGTCGTGGTGTTCACGGCTCCATCATGGCGCACTTGCGGTTAACCCACACTGTGGATTAAATTGCGGTTCCCCTCTCCCGGCTTGGAGGAACCCGTGGACCCGTTGGCCATCCCCGCGCCCGAAGTGCTGCGAGCCCGGCAAAAGCTCGTCCTCGACCACTTCCGCGACGAGGTGCGCCAGGACTGGGACGACGTGCTGGCGACGTTCCCGCACCCGCGCTACGAGATCGTCCCGACGATGACCGTGCACGACGGCGATGCCGCGGTGCGCGGCTACTACGACGAAACGCGTCGCGCTTTTCCCGATCAAGACCACGAAATCATTGCCTTGCGGCACAGCGTGGATGCGGTAATCGTTGAATTCTGGCTTCTCGGCACACATCGCGGGGCGCTCGGGAAGATTCCGCCGACCGGGCAGCGGTTCCGGGTCCGGATGACCGCGTACTTCCTGTTCGACGCCGACGAACGGCTGGTGTGCGAACGTATCTACTTCGACACGCTCACCATGCTCCGCCAGCTGCTGAGCGCGTACGACATCCGGAAACCCGCCTCGTGGCCCAAGCTGGTTCGCGCGGTGCGCGGGCTGCTGGCGATGTCCGGAACCCCGGATCCTCGGCTCTCCGACACCACTCCGCCCGCTTTTTGTCGGTGACCCCGCGTACAGTCGTGCGCACACCACGGGAAGGGGGAACCGGTGTCCGACGACGCGGCCATGGGGCTTTACGGACTCACCAAACGGTTCGGGACCACGCTGGCAGTAGACAATGTGGGGCTGGAAGTGCCACGGGGGTCGTTCTTCGGCCTCGTCGGCCCCAACGGAGCTGGCAAAACGACGTCGCTGTCGATGGCGGTCGGGCTGCTGAGGCCCGACGCCGGCGAGGCGCGCGTGTTCGGGGTGGACGTCTGGCGGGAACCGGAACGGGCGAAAAGCCTGATCGGCGTTCTTCCGGACGGCTTGTCCATTCCGGAGCGGCTCACCGGGCGGGAACTGCTGACGTACATGGGCTTGCTGCGCGGGCTCGCGCCGGACACGGTCGCCGAACGCGCCCAGGAACTGCTCGGCGTGCTGGAGCTGACGGACGCCGAGCGCACCCTCGTCATCGACTATTCCGCGGGCATGCGCAAGAAGATCGGCCTCGCGACGGCGTTGCTGCACGGGCCGCGGCTGTTGGTGCTGGACGAGCCGTTCGAAGCGGTGGACCCGGTTTCCGCGTCGACGATTCGCACGATCCTGCAGCGGTTCGTCGCTTCCGGCGGCGCGGTCGTGCTGTCGAGCCACGTGATGGCGTTGGTGGAACAGCTGTGCAGCCACGTCGCGGTGATCACGCGCGGGCGCGTCGTCGCCGCGGGCGCGGTGGCGGACGTGCGCGGCGAAGGCACGCTGGAAGACGCGTTCGTGCACATTGTCGGCGGGCGGACCGGTGGAGCGGAGGGGCTGGCGTGGTTGGCGTCCTCGTCCGACTGAAGCTGCGGGTCCTGCGCAATTCGCTGCGCGGGCGGCAGATCGCCGGAATGATCGTCGGCGGCATTTTCGGTCTGCTGGCGGCCCTGTTCACCATCGGCATCGCGGTGTTCCCGGCTCCGGAAGCGCGGATCACGGTCGACCTGCTCACCTCGGTCTACGCGGTGTGGATGGCGGGCTGGGTGCTCGCGCCGATCGCGACCGGCGGCGGGGACGACACCCTGCGGCCGGAGCACTTCGCGCTGCTGCCGATCGGCCGCCGGAAGCTGGCGGTCGGCCTGCTCGCGGCGAGTTTCGTGGGCGTGACAGCGCTGGTGAGCCTGCTGGCGTTCCTCGGCTTGGTGTTCTACGGGCTGCGGTTCGGCGCCGGGGCGGCGGTCGTCGGGCTCGTGTTCACCGTGCTGCAGCTGGCGTTCGTGGTGTTGCTGTACCGCGTGGTGATGGCCGCGCTCGGCACGCTGCTGACGTCGCGCAAGGGCAAGGAACTGGGCATCATCCTGGTGGCGCTCACCGGGTTGTCCGGCGTCGCGGTGAACTACGTGATGCGCAGCGTCGGCCCCGCGATCGTCACCGGCCAGATGCCCGGCTTCGTCAGCGTCATGCACGCCCTGCCGTCCGGATGGGGCACCCTCGCGGTGCACGCCGCCGGAGTCGGCGAATGGGGCACCGTCGGCGGCCTCTTCGCCGCACTGCTCGGGTCAGTAGCGGTCTTGGTCCTGGTCTGGGGCGCGCTGCTGGCCCGCCAGGTCACCACCCCTTCCTTCCGCGGCGCCTCCCGCACCCGAGCGAAGGGCACCCGCACGAAGCGCAGCCTGCTCCCTGCCACCCCGATCGGTGCGGTGGCGCGCAAGGAGCTCTACACCTGGTGGCGAGACGCCCGCCGACGCGTCGCTCTGCTGTCGACGCTGCTCATCGGTTTCGTCATCACCGTCGTGCCAGCCCTGTCCGGCGGTGGCGGCGGACAGTCGGTGATGCTGCCGTATTTCGGTGTCGCAGTGGTGATTTTCGCGTCCATGCAGTCCGGCAACCTGTACGGAATGGACGGCAGCGCGCTGTGGCACACGCTCGTCGTCCCCGGCGCCGAACGCGCCGACGTGCGCGGCCGACAGCTGGCGTGGGCCCTGATCGTCGCTCCCATCGCCGTGGTGCTGGCGCTGGTCCTGCCCGGCGTCACCGGCGTGCCGGGGGCGTACCCGTGGGTCCTCGGCCTAGTCCCGGCGACCCTGGGCGCCGGAGCCGGAATCCTGATGCTGCAATCGGTCTTCCTGGCGTTCCCGCTGCCGGATCAACGCCGCAGCGGCAGCCCGTGGTCGTCCGGCGGCCGCCCCGGCTGTGCCCGCGGCGCCATGATGCTGGCGACAACCCTGCTCATCGTGCTCGGCGCGTTGCCGGTGGTGGCGCTGTGCGTGGCCGGAAAGCTGGCGGACCTGCCGGTGCTGCAGTGGCTGGGCATTCCGGTCGGCATCGCGACCGGCGTCGCCTTGGCGTGGTGGTGGGGTTCGCTCGCCCAGAAACGGCTGGTGGAGCGGGGCCCGGAGCTGCTGGCGACCGTCTCCAAGGAACGGTGACAGATTTTTCTTGCCGGATTTTTCCGCCGGGTTGTCGACTGGCGTCACGTGCGTTCGTAGCCAAGGTAAGAGACCCGGCTTGAGGAGTTCGCCATGAAGCAGTACCTGCTGGCCGTCCAGGCAGACGAAACCACGCTGGAGACCGGCGAGGAGCTGGCCGCCCAGATGGCCCGCACCACCAAGGTCACCGACGACATGAAGGCCGCCGGCGCCTGGGTCTTCGTCGGCGGTTTGCGTCCTTCGCACGCCACCACGGTGGTCCGCCCCGCGAACGGCACCACCACCGTGACCGACGGCCCGTTCGCCGAAACAAAGGAGCAACTGGGCGGCTTCTGGGTGATCCAATGCGCGGACCTGGACGAAGCCCTGCTGTGGGCTGACAAGTGCGCGCAAGCCTGCGGCCGCCCCATCGAAGTACGCCCGTTCGCCGACGGCCCGGAGGACGTCGCGTGACACTGGCCGCGGTCTACCGAGCCGAGTACGGCCGCTGCGTCGCCACCCTGACCCGCCTCCTCGGCGACATCGGATTAGCCGAGGAGGCGGTGCAGGACGCGTTCGCCATCGCAGTCACCGCCTGGGCCGAGTCTCTGCCGGCCAACCCAGGCGCCTGGATCGTGACCACCGCCCGAAACCGCGCGATCGACCGCCTCCGCCGAGAATCCACCCGCGAGGCCCGGCACGCCCAGGCCCTGCTCCTCCACCAGCCCGCCGAACCAGCAGAGGAGGGCCCCGTGCGCGACGACCAGTTGCGGATGATCTTCACCTGCTGCCACCCGGCCCTGTCGCCGCTCGCGCAAACCGCCCTGACCCTGCGCCTGCTGGGCGGTTTGGAAACCGCGGAGATCGCCCGCGCGTACCTGGTCCCGGAACCGACGATCGCCCAGCGGATCGTCCGAGCCAAAAAGAAAATCCGCGACGCAGGCATCCCGTACCGAGTCCCCGACGAGGCCGCACTGCCGGACCGCCTGGCCTCTGTCCTGACCGTCCTGTACCTGGTTTTCAACGAGGGCTACACTTCGACCTCCGGCCCGCTTGTCCGGACAGACCTGTGCTTGGAGGCTGTCCGCCTCACGCGCGCCCTAGCCGACCTGATGCCCGACGAACCCGAAGTCCAAGGCCTGCTAGCCCTGCTGCTCCTGACCGAGGCGCGCCGCCCGGCCCGAGTCAACCCCGCCGGCGAGCTTGTCGTCTTGACCGCCCAAGACCGTTCCCTGTGGAACCGAACCCTGATCGCCGAAGGCCACGCCTTGGTACGCCAATGCCTACGCCGCGGCCAGCCCGGGCCGTACCAGTTGCAAGCCGCGATCAACGCCGTCCACACCGATGGCCCGACGACGGATTGGCCGCAAGTACTGGCGCTCTACGACCAACTCCTGGCCCACACCCCCACCGCCGTAGTAGCCCTGAACCGCGCGGTGGCGGTCGCCGAAGTCCACGGCCCAGAACTGGCCCTGGCCCTAGTGGACGAGCTGGACCTGCCCGGCTACCACCTGCTGCCCGCCACCCGGGCGGACCTGCTGACCCGCCTAGGCCGCACCGCCGAAGCCGAAGCCGCCTACACCGAGGCGATCGCGCTGGCCACGAACGACACTGAGCGAGCTTTCCTGGAGACCCGCCGATCGCAGCTCGCCGGAGATGCCTGAGCTCGGTCTCGCTTCCCGTTCCGTCGCCGGTTCTTCGCGCACGCGACAGTTCGGCTCGGCTCAGCGAAGCTTTCGGCTTCTGCTCGCCTGCCCTGGCCAATCACGCCTGCGCGCCAGCCCGGCCCGGCCCGGCCCGTGAGCACAGCCGTGGCTTGGCTCGACGGAGGCTTCGGCTTCCGCAAGCCAGTCTTGCCCACCTCGCCCACTCACCAGCGCAGGCCGACCCGCGAGCACAGCCCACAGTTCAGTTCGGCAGGCCTTCAGCTGCATCCGCCCGCACGCCCAGGCATCTGCCCAGGCCAGCCCGCGAGCACATGCCACGGCATGATTCGGCGGAGCCTCGCCGACCGACCGCAGCCCAAGCAAGCCTCCTTGGCCGGGCCGGGCCGGGCCACCTTCCCGTCATCGTCAGGCCACTCATGCCAACGACACCTCACCGTCCAACCGCAACCCGCCTGGGCAACCAGTCGATCGATCCGGCCCACCGCTGCCCGCCAACCGACCCCAACCGACCGCAACCCGCCTGGATCGTCAGTTCGTCAGGGAAGTGCCGCCAACGATTCCTCCAGTGCCGCGTCCGGCAGTTCGTTGTCCACCATGTCCCCCGCCAAATACGCGCCGTACGCGGGAAGGTCGAGGTGTGCGTGTCCGCAGAGAGCCGTCAGGATCACCTTCTCCTCGCCGGTCTCCTTGCAGCGCAACGCTTCCTGGATGCACGCCGCCAATGCATGCGTCGGTTCAGGCGCGGGGATGATGCCTTCCGTGCGGGCGAACTGCACCCCGGCGGCGAAACACTCCTGCTGGCCGATCGCGAGCGCCTCGATGAGACCCAGCTCGTAGATGTGCGAGATCAGCGGCGACATCCCGTGGTAGCGCAGGCCTCCGGCGTGGATCGGGTCCGGGATGAAGCCGTGGCCGAGCGTGTGCATTTTCAGCAGGGGCGTGAGTCCGGCGGTGTCGCCGAAGTCGTAGGCGTAGCGGCCGCGGGTGAGGGTCGGGCAGGCCGCCGGTTCGACCGCGCGGATCACCGGGTTCATCCGGCCGGCCAGTTTTTCCCGCAGGAACGGGAAAGCGAGCCCGCCGAAGTTGGAGCCGCCGCCGGTGCAGCCGACGAGCACGTCCGGGGTGTCGCCGGCCATTTCGAACTGGCGGAGGGCTTCCTCTCCGATGACTGTCTGGTGCAGCAGCACGTGGTTGAGCACGCTGCCCAGCGCGTACCGGGCCCCCGGATCCGCCGCGGCCTGCTCGACGGCTTCGCTGATCGCGATCCCGAGGCTGCCCGTCGACTGCGGATTCTCGGCCAGGATCGCGCGGCCAGCAGCAGTGCGGTCCGATGGACTCGGGTACACCTGCGCGCCGAACGTCTCCATCATCAGCTTGCGGTACGGCTTCTGGTCGTACGACGCCCGCACCTGCCAGACCTCACACGACAGCCCGAACGTCGCGCACGCGAATGCCAGCGCGCTCCCCCACTGCCCGGCGCCGGTCTCGGTGGTGAGCCGCGTGACGCCCTCGGCCGCGTTGTAGAACGCCTGTGGCACAGCGGTGTTCGGCTTGTGCGAGCCGACCGGGCTGACGCCCTCGTACTTGTAGTAGATCCGCGCCGGGGTCCCGAGCGCCTTCTCCAGCCGGCGGGCGCGGTAGAGCGGCGACGGACGCCAGAGCCGATAGACGTCGCGGACTTCCTCGGGAATGTCGATGTAGCGCTCGGTGGTCACTTCCTGCTCGATGAGCGCCTGCGGGAACAGCGGGGCCAGGTCCGCGGGCCCGACGGGCTCGCGCGTGCCCGGGTGCAGCGGCGGAGGCGGCGGCTCGGGCAGGTCCGGCACCACGTTGTACCACTGCGCCGGGAGATCGGCCTCGTCCAGGATGTATTTCGTCCGTTCTGCCATGACGCCTCCTCGGTCGGCGGACCCCAACGTAAGCCGGGCGGCGGGAGAAGCCAAGCGCGAGAGCGCGCGAGGGGACCCCTCGCGCCGATAAAGCCGCAGGTCCACCCGTGTGGGCGACCTGTCCACAATGGAGGGTGTGGACGATTCGCCGGAAGCCGTTTCCGGCGGGCGCCGGTTTTTGTCGGTGGGTGCCGGTAGGTTCGTTGGCATGGCGACATTGGTGACGTTCCACGCTCATCCGGACGACGAGGCGATCATGACCGGCGGCGTGATGCGCAAGGCGGCCGACGAGGGACACCGGGTGGTGCTCGTGGTGGCCACGCGCGGGGAAAAGGGCGAGATCCCCGAGGGCCTGCTCGAAGACGGCGAGCAGCTCGCGGACCGGCGCGTGAAGGAGACGCAGGCGGCTGCTGAGGTGCTGGGCGTCTCGCGGGTGGAGTTCCTGGGATACCAGGACTCCGGAATGATGGGCGACCCGTCGAACGACGGCCCGGGCACGTTCTGGAGCGCGCCGGTCGAAGAGGCGGCGGAGCGGCTGGCGACGATCCTGCGCGAGGAGTCGGCGGACGTGCTGACGGTGTACGACGACTTCGGCGTCTACGGCCACCCGGACCACATCCAGGTCCACCGCGTCGGCATGCGCGCGGGCGAACTCGCGGGCACACCGCGGATCTACCAGGGCTCGGCGAACCGCGACGAGATCCGCCGCGCCGCCGAAGCCGCACGCGCGGCGGGCGAGGAAGGCGGCCCGGAGGAGGACATGATCATCGGCAAGCCAGCAGCCGAGCTGACCGCGGAAGTGGACGTCACGGCATACGCGAAGGTGAAGCGGGCTGCGATGCGCGCGCACCAGAGCCAGATCAGTGAGGATTCGTTCTTCCTGGCTCTGCCGGACGACAAATTCGGCCAGGCGTTCGGGACGGAGTGGTTCATCCGCGAAGGGCAGGGGCCGGGGGTGACGGAGACGGATCTGATGAAGGGACTCTGACCGGCCTGGGACAAGCCGGGGCACGGAGCTACCGGCGCTGACCGCAGGACCGAAACGGGTCATCAGGTCAGCGCAGGACCGAGACGGGTCGCCAGGTCAGCGCAGAACCGAGATCGGTCAGCAGGTCAGCGCCGAGGGAGTCGCCCGCGCAGGCACGATTTCCGATGCTGATCGCAGACCGAGCCCGGTCGCGGATGGGCACTGGCGGTCGCACGTGCGCCGAACTGCGAGGAACGGCGGGGCCGCGACAGCCCGCAGTCGAGAGCAGACTGGCCATGCCCCGGAGCAGACGGAATTGATCGCGTGACACCGGGCGGACAGCCCGAACCGGTGTGGGTGATGCCCGAGCCGAGGGAAATGGTTAGCCGGTCCGCGTTCTCATGCGGGACTACAGGCAGTTGCCTGCGCGCGGGGGTACGACATCGCGCAGCCGCCGCCCGACGTGGACGATGCGGAGGCCATGCGGGTCGTGCGGGGTCTCGGCGCATGCGCCTGACAAGGCAGCTCAGTCGACGCAGCCCAGTCGACGTGGTGGTTCCCGCACGCGGGCAGCTGTCACGCGGGGTTCGCGGGCTCCGAGTCTCCGACTCGAGCCGCAGCCAGGCGGACTGCGTCCAAGATTTTCTCGTACCCGGTGCAGCGGCACAGATTGCCCGCCAGGGCTTCGCGGATTTCTGGGTCCGTCGGGGCGGTCACGCGGTGCACGAGTTCATGTGCGGCGACGACCAACCCCGGCGTGCAGAAGCCGCATTGCACGGCGCCGGTGTCGATGAAGGCTTGTTGTACTGCGTCCAGCTCGTCGCCGTCGGCCAGGCCCTCGACCGTGTGGACGTTCCTGCCTTCGGCTTGGCCCGCGGCGACCAGGCACGAACACACTGGGGTACCGTCCAAATACACTGTGCACGAACCGCATTCACCCTGTTCGCAGGCGTTTTTCGAGCCTGGCAAGCCCAGTTGGTCGCGCAGGACGAAGAGCAGGCTTTGCCCTTCCCAGACCTCGTCGACAGTCCGCGGCTCGTCATTGACCGTGAGGTTCAGGCGCATTTCGGCTGCCCGCCTTTCCGATAGTCGTCCCAGGCCCAGCTCAACGTCCGGCGGGCCAGTACTGCGATCGCGTGGATGCGGTAGTCCGCGCTGCCCCGGACGTCGTCGATCGGGGACGCGGCGCTCGCGGCCAGTTCGCCGAAACGGCGGACTACCGGGTCCGGCAGCGGGGAGCGGGATTCCCACGATTCGGAGAGGGCGTCGCGGAGGAAGTCTTCGGCGGCGGTGGCTCGGCGTGGCGTCGGGGCGGCCGATCCGACTGCCGCGCCTACCCAGCCGGTTTCTGGGGCCAGGTCCAGTGCGAACGAGCAGACTGCGATGACCATCGCGTTGCGGGTGCCGACTTTCGCGAACTGTTGCGGGCCGGTCGCGACCGGAAGGTGGATGGCGGCGATCAGCTCGTCCTGGGCCAGAGCGTTGCGTTTGACGCCTTGGTAGAACTCCGTAGCCGGAATCATCCTGGTGCCGCGCACGGACGCGACCTCGATTGTCGCGTCGCAAGCCAGGAGCATGGGGTGGGCGTCGCCGGCTGGGGAGGCAGCGCCCAGGTTTCCGCCGACGGTGCCGCGGTTGCGGATTTGCGGGGACCCGACGGTGCGGCTCGCCATCGCCAATCCGGGGAAGCGGGTGCCCAGCTCAGTGATGATCCGGGTGTACGACACGCCTGCGCCCAGACGGATGCGGCCGTCTTTTTCAGTCCATTCGGTCAGGTCGCTGATCCGGGTCAGGTCGAGCAATGCGGTGGGGCGACGGTGGTCGAAGTTGAGTTCGATCAGGACGTCGGTGCCGCCCGCCAACGGGACGGCGTCGGGGCGGTCCGACTTGACCGCCAGGGCTTCCGCCCAGGTCACAGGGGTCAGGAAATCCACGGGGCACCTCCGGCCTCGGGAAGGAACGGGAAGGGTCGAACGGCCGCGTCGGGCGAGCCGGTCACGAAGCGGTATGCAAGCTCGCCGCGTGGTCCTGGGCGATGTCGTCTGGGCGGTTCGGGGAGTTCGGCAAAGGCAAGCCGGTCACGAAAGTGGCACTCACGCCTGCACCGCAGCCTCCGATCAAAGCGATGCCGTCCGGACGGATCAGGGTCAGCAAAGGGAGGCCGCTCACGAAGCCGCACCCAACCCCGCGCCGCGGCCTCCCGCCAAAGCGATGTCGTCCGGGCGGACGGGGGCGTTCGGCAAAGCCAAGCCGGTCGCTGAGCGGAGGGCGTTCAGGATCGCGGGGGTCGACGACAGGGTCGGCGGCTCGCCGACGCCGTTCAAGCCGTAAGGCGAGTCCGGGTGCGGGAATTCGAACAGGCTGATCGGCATCGGCGGCACATCCAGCACGGTCGGGATCAGGTAGTCCGTGAAGGACGGGTTTCGCACCCGGCCCTCGGCATCCACCAGGATTTCTTCCATCAAAGCCAAACCAAGGCCCTGCACGCTCCCGCCTTCGATTTGGCCTTCTACCGCCAGCGGGTTCATCGCCTTGCCGACATCCTGGGCGGTCGCCAGCTCGACGACCTTCACCAAACCCAGTTCGACATCCACGTCCACCACGGCTCGGTGGGCGGCGAAGGCGAAGGCGATGTGTGCGTCGCCCTGGCCGGTTTCCGGGTCGATGCCCTGGGTGGGGCGGTGGTGGTACTCGAAGGTGTGCGAAAGAGTGGCCGAACCGACCAGGTCGGCGATGGAGCACACGGGGCGTCCGGCGGTGTCCAGGACTTGGTCGTTGCCCAAAGAGAAGCCTGAAGCGGCTGACGCGCGGCGCAGGAGTTCCCGGGCGATGTAGCGGCAAGCCCCCTGCACGGCACCGGTCGACATCCAGGTCATTCGGGACGCGGAGGCGGAACCGGCGTCGCCGATTTGGGTGTCGGCGGGGAGGACGACTACCCGGGAGACGCCTAGTTCCGTGCTCGCCACTTGCGATTGGACCGTCGTGACGCCTTGTCCGCATTCCGCGGCGGCGGTGTGCACCGAGACCACCGGGGCGCCGTTCACGACGGCCAGAGTGACTCGGGCGGTCGAGATGTCGTCGACGCCTCCTGAGTAGCCGATCGCTTTCACCCCGACCGCGTAACCGACTCCGCGACGCACCCCCTCGCCGTGCGTCGTGTTGGCGGCTCCGCCTGGCATAGAAAGAAGATCCATCGCGGCAGCGGGTGGCAGAGGACGGTCTCGCAAGGCTTGCAGCAGTTCCGCGACGGGGGCCGGGCCGTCGACGGCTTGGCCAGTGGGCAGGACGGTGCCGGTGGTCATGGCATTGCGAAGGCGCAACTCCATGGGGTCCATGCCCAGTTCGTGCGCCAGTTTGTCCATATTGGACTCGCAGCCGTAGGCCGACTGGACGGCGCCGAAACCGCGCATCGCGCCGCAGGGTGGGTTGTTCGTGAACACTGCCAGGCCGTCGATTTCAGCATGAGGAACGTCGTAGGCACCGGTCACGAAATAGCAGGCGTTGGCGATGACTACGGGGGAAGTCGACGTGTAGGCACCACCGTCCAGAACTAGGCGCGCTTTGACATAGACCAGGCGACCGTCCTTTGTGGCTCCATGTTCGTAGCGCATCTTGGCCGGATGGCGGTGTACGTGGCCGAAGAAGGATTCGTAGCGGTTGTAGGACATCTTCACCGGGCGTCCGAGACGCAGGGCGAGCATGCAGGCGTGCACGTGGACGGAGAGGTCTTCTCGGCCGCCGAAGGCACCGCCGACGCCTGCCAAAGTGAGGCGGACTTTTTCTGGCGGCAGACCTAGGCACGGAGCTAACTGTTCTAGGTCTTTGTGCAGCCATTGCGAGGAAACATAAAGCTCGACGCCGCCATCCTCGGAGGGAATAGCCAGGCCGGATTCCGGACCCAGGAAAGCTTGGTCCTGCATCCCGACCTCGTACTCGCCGGTGACGACGACGTCCGCTTCGGCTCGGGCCTGCGAAAGGTCGCCGTGGCGGATTTTCACGTGGCGTACGAGGTTTCCGTCGGGGTGGATGGGGCGGACGTCCTTGTCCAAGACTGTCATCGGGTCGGTGACCGGGGTCAGCGGTTCGTAGTCGACGATGATCAGTTTTGCGGCCTGGCGGGCGGTTTCCGGGTCGTCGGCGGCGACCAGCGCGACGGGTTCGCCGTGGTAGCGGACCTCGTCGACAGCGAGGACCGGCTGGTCGGCGGACTTCATTCCGTACGTCTTCGCGCCGGGTACGTCCTCGTGGGTGAGCACGGCGTGCACGCCCGGTTGAGCGAGAGCCTTGCTCGTGTCGATGGACCGGATCCGCGCGGCCGCGTACGGGCTGCGCAGCGTGGTCGCCCAGACCATGCCCTCGATCCACAAATCCGACGAATAGGCGAACCTGCCGGACACCTTGGCGGCGCCGTCCGGCCGGAGGGCGCTTTCGCCCACCCCGGCGGCTTTCCCGGTTTCCGCGGCGCGTACCAGCGAGTCCACAGTGACCACCAGCTTTCCTGCTTTGCCGACTCCACGGGATTCAACACGTGTAGATCGGGACTGTCAACGGCTCTTCGGGTATCGTCTGGCGCATGCAGCGGGTCACCCGGGACGATGTCGCACGGCTGGCGGGCACCTCGCCGGCCGTGGTCAGTTACGTGCTCAACAACGGGCCGCGTCCGGTCGCTCCCGCCACCCGGACACGGGTGGAACAGGCGATCGCCGACCTCGGGTACCGGCCGAATCTCGTCGCGCGCGCGTTGCGGTCCACGCGCAGCAACGTGCTCGGGCTGGTCGTGCCGGACAGCAGCGAGGGCTACTTCACCCAGCTCACCCACGCGGTCGAGCGCGCCGCGTTCGCGCGCGGATCCCTTGTGCTGCTGGGGAATTCGGCATTCTCCCGGGAGCAGGAGCTGCGGTACGCCGAATCGCTGGCGAACATGCGCGTGGACGGCCTGCTGCTCGTCCGCGCGGAGATCGCCGGCGCGGCCGCGACTCACTCCACTTTGGACGTTCCGGTCGTCTACCTGCATCACCACGCCCCGTCCGGTGCCGCCGCACCGTCCGTGGTGCTAGACAACAAGGCGGGCGGGCGGCTGACCACCGAACATCTGCTCGGGCACGGTTATCGCGAGATCGGGTGTCTCACGGGTACCGCGCGGTCCGGGCCGGTAGCCGATCGAGCCCGCGGCTGGACCGAGGCAATGCGGGCGGCCGAAAGAAAAACAGGCAACGTCGTCCGCACCGGTCTGGATCGGCACGCCGCACGGGCCGACATCCGGCGGTGGCTGCAGTCGCCGGAGCGACCGCGCGCGATCATGGCGACCGCGGACGGGCTGGCGCTCGACACGCTCACTGTCGCCGCGGAGCTCGGCCTGAGCGTGCCGAAAGACCTTGCGGTGATCGGCTTCGGCGGAACCGATGCCGCCGCACACAGCTGGCCCGCGCTGTCCACCGCCGGGCATTCCTTCGACGATTTCGCCGACGCCGCAGTGTCCACTCTGGACAAACTCCGAGAGAACACCCAACCGGAAGATCGCGTCCTCGACGTACACCTGACCGCGCGCGCCAGCTGCGGGTGCGCGTAAACCCGCAGCTGGCGCAGCACCAGAATCAGGAGTTAGCGGCCTCTGCCCACGCCGACGGCGTGTAGCCGAGATAATGCGACGCGTGCGTATTCGCCGCCGAGGCCTGCGGAATGTCCCCGCGCAAATACGCCTCGGCTTCCGCCTTGTCCTTCGGCGGCGGCGTCGGCGCCAGGCCGAGCAGCTTGGCCATGTTGTTGCCGAGGTAGCCCTCCAGGTCGTCCTCGGACAGGTTCAGGCCCTGCGGCGGCTGGTGGCACAGCACTTCCAGCTCCCGTGCCCACATGCCGGGCTCGTTCGGCGGCGAGTCGGTGCCGAAGACCAGGTCGCTCTTCTTCATCTCCTTGGCGAATTCGACGATCCGCGACTGCAGCAGCCAGCCCGATTCGCCGATCACGTTCGGCGAGTCCTGGATCATCCAGAACGCCTCGAAACAGTAGACGCCGCCGGTCTGGATGCCGAAATGGCCGAGAATGAACGTGACGTTCGGGAACTCGCGGATGATCGGGTAGAACTGGGTCGGGATCGAATACGGCCCGTCCCCGGTGTGGATCAGCACGATCACGCCGAGCTCGTCGCACACCCGCATCACCGGCCGCAGCCAGTCCAGCGCCCGGTCCGGGCGGTAGGAATGCATGTTGGCGTGCAGTTTCAGCATCTTGTAGCCGTATTCCTTCACATGGAAGGCCAGCTCCGCCGCGCCGTTTTCCGGGCCGAACCGCGGGTTGTACATGAAGTTCCCGACGAATCGGTCCGGGTACTGCTGCACGAGCGAGGTCACGTACGCCTGGTATTCGCGGATGCCTTCGCGCCCGGTTTTGTTGCCCTCGCGCCAGGTCGTGTTGCCCGGCGGCGGCATGATGCAGCTGACGTCCACGCGCCGCGGCTTGCCGTTGATCCAGAATGGACCGTCCATCATTTCCAGCGTGCGCTCGCCGGTGAACGGGGTTCCGGTGTGCCGCCAGGCTTCGTCGACGAGATTCGTCGGATGGACATGGGTATCGATAATCACCGGATGTCTCCTTACGCAAGACTTGAGTAAAGGACTCCCCGGCCGCGCTTCACCGCACCTACGGGACCCGGAAGCGCGATCCGCGCTCCGGCGCAACCGAGTGCAACACCTTCGCCGCCCGCTGTCAACACATGATCGCCGAATGCCTTGCGCGGCAAGACTTTCCGGAGAGGGCTCTTGACACCGGTCCCGCGAGGGCTTTGCATTGAACGACCCGGCGGCGCTGCCGGGCGCCGGTGACCTCCCGTTTCGGGCCAACCGTTCGGCCAGCTGCCTCCAGCCGCGTGCTGGAGACGACCGCCGGGCCGGGTCCGACCCCGCCCGGGGAAGGGCGGCCCGATGTCGGCTGCGGAACCCTGCGAACTCCTCCTGACCGGCGGCACCGTGGTGACCGTCGACGACCAGCGCACAGTCCACTCCAGCGGCCACGTCGCGATCACCGGCGACCGGATCGTCGGCGTCGGACCGGGATCCGGCACTGAGCGCTGGCACGCCGAAGAGATCGTCGACTGTCGCGGCAAGGCGGTGCTGCCCGGCCTGGTCGACGGGCACAACCACCTCTACCAAGCGCTCGCTCGCGGGCTCGGCGAAGGCATGTCGATCGTGCCCTGGCTGTGCGATTTCATGTGGCCGTATTCGATCGCGATCACCGGGCCCGAAGCGGTGGCCGGAGCCCGGCTCGGCGCGGTCGAAGCGTTGCGCGCCGGCATCACGACGGTGATCGACAACCATTACGCGCCAAGCGATCTTGAAACGACGCTCGCCGTCGCCGACGTCATCGAGGAGTCCGGGCTTCGCGGCGCGGTCGCCCGCGGCATGCTGGGCGAGCGCACCGAAATCGCCGACCGTCGCGGCCAGCCGATCGAACTGTTCCGTTACTCAAGCGAGGACGAATTCGCGATCACCCGCGAGGCAATGGAACATCGGCCGCCTGACTCCAGGGTCGCGGTGTGGCCCGCCGCGCTCAACCTCTGTTACGTGGAGCAAAAACTCGTCCGCCGGACGGTCGAACTCGCCCGGGAATTCGGCACTCGCTGGCACACCCATTGCTGCGAGAGCAAAACCGATCCGGTCAGCTACATCGAAACCCACGGGGTCCGGCCGGTCGAATGGCTCGCGAAAGAAGGCCTGCTTGACGAACGGGCCACCCTCGCGCACGCGATCTGGCTCGACGAAGCCGAAATCGAGCAGGTCGCCGCTGCCGGTGCCGGGGTCTCGCACAACCCGGCGTCCAACGGTTACCTCGCCTCGGGCACCGCGCAGATCGCGAACCTGCGAAAGCGGAATGTTCCGGTCGCGCTGGGCACCGACGGTCCCAGCTGCGGCCATCGGCAAGATCTTTTCGAGGCAATGAAACTGAGCGTCTTCGGCCAGCGAACGGCCACTTTGGACCCGACGGCCCTGCGAGCCGAGGACGCGCTGGAAATGGCCACCCGCGAGGGGGCCCGTTACGCCGGAATCGACGCGGGAGTGTTGAGCGAGGGCAAGCTCGCCGACGTCATCGTGACCGCGCTCGACCGTCCGCACGTGCGCCCGGTGCACCGGGCTGTCGCCGCCCTCGTCTACTCCGCCCGCGGGTCCGATGTGGAGCTGACGATCGTGGGCGGCGAGATCGTCTACCGCGACGGACAGTGCGTCCGCGTCGACGAAGAGGCCGCCGCCGGCGAGGCGGAACGGCACGCGGCCCGGCTGCTGGAACGCAGCGGCATGGGCGGCCTGCTCACTCCCTGGGCGCGGTGATCCGCGCTCCCCTTTCCCCGCTGTGGAGGAAACCATGCGATTCCGTCCGCGCACCACCCGAGCCGAAGCCGCGACCCGCGACGCGGTCGACACCGTCCCCCGGCTGCGGCAAATGCTCCCGCTCGGTGTCCAGCACCTGCTGGTCGCCTACTCCGGAATGGTCACCGTCCCGCTGCTGATCGGGCTCGGCGTCGGCCTGTCCACCGCGCAGATCGCCACGCTCGTCACGGCGAACGTGCTGGTCAGCGGCATCGCGACGCTGTTGCAGACGCTCGGGATCGGCAACGTCGGCGTCCGGCTGCCGATCGTGATGGGCTCGACCTTCACCGGCATCACCCCGGCGATCATCGTCGGCAAGGAGGCCGGGCTGCCCGCGGTCTTCGGCGCGACGATCGTTGCCGGGCTGCTGACCTGGCTGGTCGCCCCGTGGTTCAGCAAGCTGATCCGGTTCTTCCCGCCGATCGTGACCGGGACGATCATCGCGATCATCGGGTTCTCGCTGCTGCCCTCCACGGCGACGCTGATCGCCGGGTCCAATCCGGGTGCCGCCGACCACGGTTCGGCCGGACGGCTGATTCTCGGGCTGGGCACCATTGTGCTGACTGTCTGTTTGGAACGGTTCGCTCCGCCCGCGGTGCGCCGCTTCGCGATCCTGATCGCACTGGCCGTCGGCACGCTCGTCGCGATTCCGCTCGGCATGGCGGACTTCAGCTCGGTCGGGCACGCGGATTGGGTCGGCGTGGTGAAGCCGTTCGAATTCGGCATGCCGACGTTCGCCTTGTCCGCCTTGCTGCCGATGATCATCGTGCAGCTGGTGAACATGGTCGAATCGACCGGCGACACGCTCGCTATCGGGCAGATCGTCGGCCGCGACGTCGGACCGCCGGAGATTTCCCGGGCACTGCGCGCGGACGGGATCGGCTCCGCCTTCGCGGGCGTGTTCGGCTCGTTCACCGTCGTCACCTTCGGCGAGAACGTCGGCCTGGTCAGCATCACCCGCGTGATGAGCCGGTTCGTGGTCGCCACCGCGGGCGCGGTGCTGGTGCTCATGAGCCTGGTGCCGAAACTCGGCGCGGCCGTCGCGTCGCTGCCCGGACCGGTGCTCGGCGGCGTCGGAGTGGTCATGTTCGGCACCGTCGGGGCGGTCGGGCTGCGCATCATGAGCCAGGCGGATCTCAGCAACGGGCGCAATATCTTGATCGTCGCCATCTCGTTCGGCTTCGGCCTGTTGCCGGTCGGCGCGCCAGAGTTTTACCAACATCTGCCCGTGGTGGTGCAGACCGTGCTCACGAGCGGCATCGCGGCCGGCGGCATCGCGGCGTTCCTGCTGAACCTCGTGCTCAACCGCCGCGAGCGGGCTCCGCGCACCGGGCCGGAAGCCGCGCCCGGGTATTGACCCTCGGCGGCTTCCGATGCACCATAGTCGAAACTCCTTGCAGGGAAGGAAAAATCTTCGATCATCCCATAACCCCGTAGGTGCGGCGGCAGGATTCGCGCGCGGCCGGGGGTCATCGACGCCGGCTGCCCGTCCGGCTCCGGCGACGACCCACGATCCGCCCGGCCCGGCCGCTTTCCCGGCCCCGCCGGCCCAACGAGGTGAGGGAATCATGGCCAGTCCCGTGTCCCCTGTGGACGAACGTCCCCGATTCGGCCCGCTGGTGCTGCTGGGTTTGCAGCACGTGCTCGTGATGTACGCCGGAGTCGTCGTGGTGCCGATCGTGGTCGGCGCCGGGCTGGGGCTTCCCCAGTCGCAGATCGCCGACCTGGTCAGCGTCGACCTGGTGCTCGCCGGGATCGGCACCATGCTGCAGGCGTTCGGCGTCTGGAAGTTCGGCATCCGGATGCCGCTCGTGGTCGGCGCGGCGTCCAACGGAATCGTCCCGATGGTGCTGATCGGCAGCACGCAGGGGCTGTCCACAGTGTACGGCTCGCTGCTCGTGGTCGGCGTGCTCTGGGTGCTGATCGCGCCGCTGTTCAGCAAACTGCTCAAGCTGTTCCCGGAAGTCGTCACCGGCACCGTCATCACATTGATCGGATTGACGCTGATTCCGGTCGGGCTGAAACTCATCGCCGGTTCCAATCCGTCCGCGCACAACTACGGTGCGCCAGCGAATCTCGCGCTCGCCGGGTTCACGCTCGCCTTGATCGCGGTGTTCTACCGGGTGTTCCGCGGTCTGCTCGGCCAGCTCGCGATGCTGATCGCGCTCACTGTCGGCGCGATCGTCGGCTGGCTGACCGGGCTGGGCAGCCTCGCCGGAGTCGCCGACGGTCCCGTTTTCGGGCTTCTGCGACCGATGCATTACGGAGCGTTGCATTTCGACATTCCGTCGATTCTGCTGTTCCTGGTGATCGTTTTCGTGCTGATGGTCGAGGCGTCCGGGCAGGGGCTCGCGGTCGGCCAGGTGGTCGGCAAGAAGGTCGGACCGCGCGACATCGCCAATCTGCTCCGGGTGGACGGGCTGCTCACCGCGCTCAGCGGCGTGTTCAACGGCTTCGCCTACACCACCTTCGGCCAGAACATCGGGCTCGTCGCGCTGACGAAGGTGCGCAGCCGTTATCCGGTCGCGGTCGGCGGGATGATCCTGGTGGTTTTCGGGGTGGTGCAACCGATCGGCCGGGTGATCGCGGCGATCCCGCAACCGGTGATCGGCGCGGCCGCCGTCGCTACCTTCGCGGCGCTGACCGTGTCCGGCATTCAGCTGCTGTCCCGAGTGGACTTCAACAAGACCGGCAACCTCGTGATCGTCATGCTGTCGCTCGGTGTCGGATTGATCCCGGCCGGTGCGCCGGACTTCTACAAGCAGTTCCCGTTCGCAGCACAGGTTTTCCTCAAGAGCGGCGTCGCCACCGGTACGGTCCTGGCAGTGCTGCTGAACCTGCTTTTCTTCGCCCGGCGCACATGGCAGCCGGAAGAACCGACTGTGCACCGAGAACCCGCCGCAAAGCTTTCCCAGTCCTGAAAGGACGTCATGGGCACCGAACCGCAGCGGCCCCGGCTGATCGTCGGCATCACCGGGGCCAGCGGCCCGCACCTGGCTGTCCACCTGCTGAGCGCGCTGCGCAAGCTCGGCACGGTGGAAACGCATCTGGTCATGTCCCGGGCCGCGCACCGCACCATCGAACTGGAAACCGGAATGCCGCCCGCCGAGGTCGCCGACCTGGCCGACGTCCGCCACGCACGCGGGGACATCGCCGCGTCGATCGCGTCCGGTTCCTTTCGCACCATGGGCATGGTCGTTGTGCCGTGCTCGATGAAGACCGTCGCCGGAATCGCGCACGGCTACAGCGACGACCTGCTCGTCCGCGCCGCCGACGTGACACTGAAAGAACGCCGTCCGCTCGTGCTCGTCGCCAGGGAAACCCCGTTGAGCCTCGTGCACCTGCGCAATCTCGTGGCGGTGACCGAGGCTGGCGCGACCGTGCTGCCGCCGGTTCCCGCCTTCTACCACCAGCCCGAGTCCATTGAGGACATCCTCGCCCACCTGACCGGCAAGGTGCTCGACCAGTTCGGCATCGAGAACGAACTGTTCGCGCGCTGGCAGGGTCCGCCCGCCTCGCAAGGAGTTTCGCGGTGAACCACCGGCAAGATCCCCATGCTTTCGTTGACCAGTACCGGCACGAGTTTCCCGACGACGTGCTCGTCCTCGACGATCCCGTCCCGGCCGACGAGGGCGTCACCGGGGTGATTTACGAACTCGCCGCGGCCGGGCGGCACGAGATGGTGCTGTTCCGGAAGGTGACCGGGCTCGACGTGCCGGTGGTCAGCAACCTGTTCGCCTCACGGGAGCGCATCGCCCGCATGCTCGAAACCGGACCGTCCGGTTTGCACAGTGCCTACCAGCAGCAGGCCCTTCGCGCAGTGCCGCCGAAGGTGGTCGACAACGGGCCTGTGCTGGACGACGTGACGACCGAGGTCGACTTGGCGACCATCCCGATGCTGCGGCATTTCGCCAGCGACCGCTCCCCTTACGTCACCAGCGGAATCATCGTCGCGGAGGATCCGGACACCGGCGTCGGCAACCTCAGCTACCACCGCGCGATGCCGCATTCCCGCACCGAATTGGCGACCAGCCTCCATTCCCGGGGCGACCTGTGGCGGATGCTGCAGAAGTACGCCGAACGCGGGGAGCCGATGCCGGTCGCGATGGTGCTCGGCGGGCATCCGCTGTTCATGCTCGCCGCGTCCGCGCGGGTCGGCTACGACGTGGACGAACGCGCGGTGGCGGGCGGATTGCTCGGGGAACCTCTGGAGGTCGTGCGTACCCCGCAGCACGGCATCGGCGTCCCGGCCTGGTCGGACTTCGTGCTGGAAGGCACGATCGACGCCTCCGAGCACGCGGACGAAGGCCCGTTCGGCGAATTCTCCGGCTATTCCTCGAATCGCTCGACCAACAACGTGCTCCGCGTGCAAACGATCATGCGCCGCTCGGACGCCATGCTCATCGACGTCGTCGGCGGCAACACCGACGAACACCTGAATCTCGCCCGCGTGCCACGCGAATCAGAAATGGCGGAGAAACTCAAGGCGCGCTTCCCGGACGTCACGGCGGTCCATTACCCGACATCCGGCACGCATTTCCACTGCTATGTCGCACTACGCCAGCGACGACCTGGGCAAGCCCGTCAGGTAATGCTCGGCCTGCTCGGCTGGGACCCGTACGTGAAGACGGTGATCGCCGTGGACGAGGACGTCGACATCACCAACGACAGTGAAGTCTTGTGGGCGCTGGCCACGCATTTCCAGCCACACCAAGACTTGTTCACTGTGGATGGTCTGCCCGGCTCGCCACTCGACCCGTCCTCGGGTTCCGACGGCACGACGTCCCGGATGGGCCTGGACGCCACTCGCGGCCCGCAGTTCGACGGCAACCGCATCGTCGTCTCCGAAGAAGCACGTCAGCACGCTCGCCGGATTCTCGGCGGGAACGTTTAAGGAGGGAATCATCATGGCCAAAATCCCGGTGACCGTTCTGACCGGCTTTCTCGGCTCCGGCAAAACCACGCTCGTCAACCACATCCTCACCGCGAACCACGGCCACCGGATCGCGGTGATCGAGAACGAGTTCGGCGAAATCCCGATCGACAACGCGCTCGTGCTCGGCGGCGACGAGAAAATCATCGAAATGAGCAACGGCTGCTGCCTGTGCTGCACCGCGCGCACCGACCTGATCGAAATCCTGCAGTCGCTGCTGCGCCGGCGCGAACGGTTCGACCGGATTCTCATCGAGACCAGCGGCATGGCCGACCCGAACCCGGTCGCGCAGACGTTCTTCGTGGACGACGAAGTGTCGTCGGCCTTCGCACTGGACGCGATCGTGACGCTGGTCGACGCGCGGCACGTCGGCAGCCATCTCGAGGAGGGCGAACACGACGGCGTCGGCGGCCAGGTGAGCAACCAGATCGCGTTCGCCGACCGGATCGTGCTCAACAAGATCGACCTGGTCACCGAGCCGGAAATTGAGGAACTGCGCACGCAGCTGCGCTCGGTGAACGCGACCGCGGACATCCTCACGTCCAGCTACGGCAGCGTCGATCTGGACGACATCCTGGGCATCAACGCCTTCGACCTGAACCGCACCGTCGCCGCCGACCCCGGCTGGCTGGACGACGAGTCCCACCACCACGACCCGACGCTGGAATCCGTCTCGATCGAACTCGACTACCCCTTGGACCGCGCCGCGTTCGAACAGTGGCTCACCGCGCTGTTGTCCGAACGCGGCGACGACCTGTACCGGTTCAAGGGAATCCTGGCGTTCGACCGCCGCACGGTGCTGCAAGGCGTGCATCGGATCTACGAACTGACCGATGCGGGCGAATGGGGTGCGGAGCCGCCGGTCAGCAAGCTCGTCCTGATCGGGCGGAACCTCGACCGCGCGGAGCTGACCGACACGGTGTCTCGCTGCAGCCTGGCCGCGGTTGGCCGGTGACTCACGCGAGCGCCGCGGTCACGTCCAACTCGACGAGCTGGCCCCGGTAGCCCAGGCACGCCACCCCGACCAGCGTGCTCGCGGTGGTGAACGCCGCCGCGATCGGAGATTTCACGAACCGCTCCCAGACGGCGGCGAGGGTCGGCTGGTCGGAGGTCGCCACGTAGATCACCGTCCGCACCACGTCCTCGGGAGTCGCTCCGGCGTGCGCCAGCGCGGCCTCGGTGTTCGCGACGACCTGGTCCACCTGCGCGAGGACGTCGCCGGGAACGACCTGGCCGTCGGGCGTCAGCGGGCACTGACCGGCGAGGTGCAGGGTGCGGCGCGCGTCGACGGTGGTCACGTGGTGATAGCCGGGAGTCGGATGCAGGGAGGGCGGGTTCTGCCGTTCAATGGTCACGAGGCGGATCGTCGCTCACGCACGCGGCTGGCCGCCACGGGATTTCCGGAGCGGGAGGACGCATGCGCAGGACCATCGACTGGGCCGACGGGGCGATCGTGATCGTGGACCAGGTCGCACTTCCCGGCGAATACCGCACGCTTACTCTGCGCACGGTGACCGAACTGGTCGACGCGATCCAGCGGCTGGCTGTCCGCGGAGCACCGGCGCTGGGAGCGGCTGGCGCATTGGGAGTCGCACTGGCGGCTTACCAAGGCGGGGATGTACGGGCGGAAGCGGACCGGATCGCGCATGCCCGGCCGACAGCGGTCAACCTGGCCTGGGGCGTTTCCCGCGCGCTGGCACAGCTGCCGAATGGGGCCGACGCGGTGCTGACCGAGGCGCGGGCGATGCTCGATGAAGACGAGCAGCGCAACCGCACCGCGTCGGCGCACGCGGCGGAAGTGGTGCTGGATGCGTGCCCACGCAGGCCATTGCGGTTTCTCAGCCACTGCAACACCGGCCACCTGGCGACCGTCTCGTGGGGCACGGCGCTCGGCGTCGTCTGGCACCTGCATGCGCGGGGCCTGGTGGAATCGGTGCTGGTCGACGAGACCCGTCCGTTGCTGCAGGGATCCCGGCTCACCGCTTGGGAACTCGAACAGGCCGGAGTGCCGTATCGCGTGCAGCCGGACGGCGCGGCAGCCGCGGCGATGGCGCGCGGTCTCGTGGACTGTGTGCTCGTCGGCGCGGACCGGATCGCGGCGAACGGCGACGTGGCCAACAAAATCGGCACCTACAGCCTGGCCATCGTCGCCGCGCACCACGGAGTTCCGTTCGTAGTCGTCGCACCTACGTCCACAGTGGACAAAACCATCGCTGCCGGTGCCGACATCGCCATCGAGGAACGCGCGGCCGCGGAACTGACGAAGTTCGGCGGAGCCACGATCGCCCCGGAGGGATCAGTGGTGTTCAACCCGGCCTTCGATGTCACTCCCGCGGCGCTCATCACCGCGGTGGTCGCCGAGGACGGCGTTTTCGGCTCGTGAGCCTGGTGCGGCGGAGGGTCGTGAGGGGAACCCGGAGGGAATCTGATTCCCTCAGGATTCCCCTCACGTACCGACCGCAGTCCGAAGCTAGGGGCGCGGGCCGACGACCTCGGCGCCGTCCCGCACGGTGATCGCCATAGCCGGGCAGGAGTCCGCAGCGTCCAGCACCGTTTCGTCCGGTCCGACAGTCCCGGAGACGGCACGCGCGGTGGCCCCGTCCAGCTCGAACACCTCCGGCATCAGCGACGCGCACATCCCGCTCCCGATGCACACGCCCCCGTCGACCTCGACCGTCCAGCTCATCGTCACCATCCCACCGGCATCGACCGCGGCCCGCGGACCAGCATCTGCGTCTTCCACTCAATATCCCCGGCCAGCCGCAGCCCCGGCAACTCCCGGGTCAGCGCCCGCAGCGCCTCCTGCAGTTCCAGCCGCGCGAGCGGGGCGCCGAGGCAATGGTGCACCCCGTGCCCGAACCCGAGATGGTGGTTGTCCCCGCGATCCAGGACGAGCTGGTCCGCGGTGCCGAACTGCAGCCGGTCGCGGTTGGCCGCACCGATCGCCACCAGCACCGGTTCCCCTTGGCGCACCAGGACATCGCCGACCTCGACGTCCTCCGTCGCATACCGGGCGAATCCGGCTCCAGCACCGAGCGGCACGAAGCGAAGCAACTCCTCCACCGCCGTCGGGATGAGCGACGGGTCGGCGCACAACCGCTCCCAGTGCTCATGCTGATCCAGCAGCGCATACACGAAGTTAGGAATCTGGCTGGCGGTCGTTTCGTGCCCAGCGACCAGAATCCCGACGCACAGATCGACCAATTCCAGCTCGGTAAGCCGATCCCGGACATCCCGCGCCTCGATGAGCGCGGTCATCAGATCGTCCTGCGGCCGCGCGCGATGCTCGGCGATCAGACCAGCCATGTACGCCCGCAGTTCCTCGCGGCTGCGCTCCGACTCCTCAGGCGTAAGCCGCGTGGTCGACAACGCCGCATCGCTCCACTCCCGGAACTGCGGCCGATCCCCCACAGGAACCCCGAGCAACTCGCAAATCACCGCGACCGGAATCGGCAACGCATACAGATCAACGAGATCAGCCGGTTGCCCGTGCTCCCGCAGCTCCGCGATCAACTCGTCAGCCAGCCGCGCGACCCTCGGGCGCAGTTCCTCGACGCGCCGCGCCGTGAACGCCTTCGCGACGAGAGTGCGCAGCCGCGTGTGATCCGGCGGATCCATCGACAGGATCCCGCCCGGACGCCGGTACTCCGACATCCGCGGCTCGTCGCTGTCCTGCGCCAGCGCCCGGGAGAACCGCCGGTCGCCGAGCACCAGTCGGGCGTCGGCGTAGCGGGTGGCGAGCCAGGCGGCCTCGCCGTGCGGCATCTGGACGCGAATCATCCCGGCGTTCTCGCGGGCGGCGGTGTAGGCCTCGTTGAGCGCGAGGCCCGCCTCCTCGTTGAACGGATAGGCGAGCGGTTCGGTGTGCGTGGTGGTCATGCCAACGACTCCCCGGATCCCTTTGTAAGCAGGTGCTTACATGCCTACACCTGGCACCGGTACCGGGTCAACCGCGCGAAGAGGTAATCCCGCGGGCGTAGTCCCGTGAGCCGATGCGGACAACGGCACCGTGGATACGATCAACGGCATGGCCGTGGCGCAGTTGCCAGCGAAGACGGCGGTGGCCTGGACGGCTTTCGCACTGTCGCCGCTGGTGCTGGTCTTCTGGGCGACAGTCGGCGGCCCGGCTTCGGTGTTGCCGGTGCTCGCGATGGTGCTGCCGGTCGGGGTCCTGCGGCGGCATCCGTGGGCCGTGCTCGGGCTGCTGGCGGCAGAGCTGGCGGTCAGCCCGCTGCTGCCGATGCCCGGGCATGACTCCTTCATCCGATATCTGCAGATCGTCGGTGTCGACCTCGCAATCGGCTACGTCGCCGCCACCCGTCGGTCGCAGGTGTCGCTCGCTGCTGCCGCCGCGATGCTGGTCGTGCAGGCCGCGGTAGCGAACGTTTTCCCGCTGTGGCCCAGTTACAGCCAGCGTGGTTCGCTCGAAGCTGTAGCGGGGCTGGTCATCGCCTGGCTGGGCGGGAGCGCGCTGCGCTTGCGACGGCAGAACTCCCTGGCACGACAAGCACATGCCGCCGCCGAAGCAGTACAGGCCGAGCGGTTGCGGATCGCGCGGGAGCTGCACGACATGGTCGCGCACAGCATCGGGGTGATCGCCTTCCAGGCCGGCATGGGCCGCCGCGTCATCGACACTCAGCCCGCCGAGGCAGAGGCCGCCCTGCACGCCATCGAAGACGCCAGCCGCGAGACTTTGGCCGGGCTGCGGCGGATGCTCGGTGCCCTGCGCGAATCGGACGCCGAGCCCGCGCCGCTGGGTTTGGCGGACCTCGACCGCCTGGTCACGCGTTCGGCGGACGCCGGGCTGAGCGTGCGGCTACGGTGGCTCGGCGAGCAGCGACCGCTTCCGCCGGACATCGATTTGTCCGCGTTCCGGATCATTCAGGAGTCCGTCGCCAATGTGGTCCGCCATGCTGGCACCAGCGAGTGCGAAGTGGTGCTCGACCAGCGTGCCGAGGAGTTGTGCATCGAGGTGACCGACAACGGGCGGGGCCGCGGTCAAGGCGCGGGCTACGGCATCGCCGGAATGCGCGAGCGCGTCGCCCTGCTGCGCGGCGAGTTCTCCGCCGGGCCGCGCCCCGAAGGAGGCTTCCGGGTGACTGCCCGGCTCCCGCTGCCCGAAGGCGTCCGGTGACGGTCCGCGTCCTGCTCGCCGACGACCAGCCGCTGATCCGCAGCGACCTGCGCGTCCTCATCGCCGACCACGACGACCTCCTCGTGATCGGCGAGGCCGGAACCGGCGCGGAAGCGGTCGAGCTCGCCCGCGACACCCAGCCGGACGTGGTGGTGATGGACATCCGGATGCCCGGCATGGACGGCATCGAGGCCACCCGGCGCCTCACGGCCTCCCCCGAACCGCCGCGGGTCCTGGTGCTGACCACCTTCGACGAGGACGAGCACGTCTACGGCGCACTCCGCGCCGGAGCCAGCGGATTCCTCGTCAAAGACATGGCGCTGGACGACATTCTCGCCGCGATCCGGGTGGTCGCGGCGGGCGACGCCCTCATCGCGCCCAGCGTCACCCGCCGGCTCATCTCGCATTTCGCGCTGGGCCCCGGACCGGCCCGGCCGCACCGATCCGCCGAGGGCATCACCGAACGCGAACGCGAAGTGCTGACGCTGGTCGGCTCAGGCAAGACGAACCACGAAATCGCCGCCGAGCTGTTCATCAGCGCCGCCACCGCCAAGGCGCACGTCGCCCGGCTGTTCACCAAACTCGACGCGCGCGACCGCGTCCACCTCGTGATCCTCGCGTACGAAATGGGGCTCGTCCGCCCGCCCGGGTGACCCTCCGGCTTACCCCCGCGGGCGGGTCCGGCCGCGGGCAATGCCGCCTGGCGGCCGATGAAGCGGCGGGCCAAGGTCGGCATCGTCGGAGGCGCACCATCGCCGACCGACAGCCGAGGAACCGATGCCCCGATTCGACCGCTCCGCCCTGACCGCCGCGACGGTCAATCTGCTCGCGCGGCGGACTCCCTATCTCGAAACCGAAGTGCACACGCTGCGGGAACTGGTCCGCCCCGGCGACGTCTGCGTGGACGTGGGCGCCGCGGCAGGCCTGTACAGCCAGGCCCTTTCCCGCCTGGCCGGGCCCGCCGGGACAGTGCACAGCGTCGAACCGCTGGTCTTCTCCCATCCGGTGTGGTCCCGGGTGCTGGGCGCCTGGGAACGGCCGAACGTCGTCCGGCACGCCGTCGCGCTGGGCACGCACGCCGGGGAAGCGACGATGCGGGTTCCGTTCACGTCGTACGGAGCGGCTACCAGCCGCGCTTTTCTCGGCCTGGATGCCCGGAATCTGGGTTCTACCGCCGATTTCGCCTATCACGTCGACATGCGGGTCGAAGTGAGCACGCTCGACAAGCTGTGCGCGGAGGCGGGCTTGACCCGGCTCGACTTTCTCAAGATCGATGTCGAAGGCGGCGAACTGCGTGTCCTGGAAGGCGGCGAGCACACGATCGCCGCCTTCCGGCCCGCAGTGCTGGTCGAAATCGAGGCGCGGCACACCGTGCGCTATTCCTACTCGCCGGACGATGTCGTGCAGTGGCTGACCGGGCGCGGATACCGGATGTACACCTGGCGGCGCGGATGGCAAGCCGTCGACCAGGTTTGCTTGCACGCCAACAACTATCTCTTCCGGCCAGCCGACTGACGTGATCCGAATTCCAGACCGGACCGACCCCGTTGCGGTGCACCGTTTCCTGCTCTCCCTGAACCGAAATGCCCAGCAGAACCTCGTCGCGCACTACCCCGGTTTCGTCGGCACACTCGACGGCGCACCACCGGAGTTGCGCTACGCGGCGAACCGGCGCGCCACCGGACTTCCCGCGAGCGAAAGGGAAAAGCAGATTCTGCTGTTCGATCCACGCGGCACCGGCCGGGTCGCGCAGGTGTTCGGAGATCTGTCCACTGCGGACCGGATCGCCGTTCTGGTACCGGGCGTGGCCAATCGCGCAGATACGTTCTGGACCGGCGTGGGCGGCCTGCGATACCGAGCGCCAGCAGTGCAGGCGGCCGATCTGCACCGGGCCGGGCCGGACGATTTCGCGGTCATCGCCTGGCTCGGCTACGAACCTCCTGGCGGCGTGGGCCTCCCCGCCGCACGCGAACGCCTCGCCCGGACGGGAGCCGCCGCGCTGAACCGGTTCGTCCGCGGCCTCCTCGCCGTCCGTCCACAAGCGACGATCGCGCTTCTCGGACACAGCTACGGGTCGACCGTTCTGGGCCTCGCCGCCCCGCACCTGCCCCCGCAAGTGACCGACCTCGCCAGCTTCGGCAGCCCGGGCATGGGCGTCCGCGACGTCACCCGGCTGCGCACCACCGCGCGGGTCTGGGCCGGGCAGTCCGCGAGGGACTGGATCCGCTGGGTTCCCGGGGTCCGGCTGTTCGGCCTCGGCCACGGAACCAAGCCCGCCGACCCCGCGTTCGGCGCCCGCGTTTTCGCCGCCTCGGACGTCCCGGACCACGACCACTACCTCAGCCCCGGAACCGACTCGCTGACCGCCCTGACCCGCATCGCTACCGCCCGGCAAACCATGCGACAGCGCCGTCCCGCCGCCCTAGGCTCGATCCAATGACCTCCGCATGGACGAACGAAGCCGCCATCCAGCAGTGGGACGCCGGCAGCAGCCGGGAATCGATGGAAGCGACCGCCGCCAACGGCGACTTCTCCAAAGAGCATCTGGTCAACCCCGTCCTTCTCCGGCTTCTCGGCGACGTGCGCGGCCGGCGGGTGCTGGACGCGGGCTGCGGCAATGGGTACTTCAGCCGGATGCTCGCCGAGCGCGGCGCCAGCGTGACCGGGGTCGAACCGGCCGAGAGCCTGATTTCGTTCGCCCGGGAGAAGTCCGCGGCGGATATTTCTTATCTGCAGGCGGATCTCGCGCACCTGCCCGAGCTGGAGCCGTTCGACGCTGTCGTCTGCAGCATGGTGCTGATGGCGATTCCCGACTGGAAGCCCGCGATGCGCGCCTGCGTCGAGGCGCTGCGACCGGGCGGGCTGTTCGTGTTCGCGATCGTCCATCCGGCGTTCGAGGAGTTGTTCGGCACCTGGCGGGAGCACGGCGAATACCGCCGGAAGGAGTATCTGGCGGAGTACGAGATCGCCGGGCGCGACGCGTCCGACTTCCACCGGCCGCTTTCCGCGTATCTCAACGAGGTGGCCGCGCTCGGCTGCCGGGTGCGCGAGGTCGTCGAGCCGGGGCTCGACCCGGCGCACGGGATCGAGGCTTACGTGCACATGCCGAACTTCCTGATCGTCGCGGCGGAAACCGGCTGCCCGTAAGGCCAATAACCGGTTCCCGAACGTCCCGGCGACGGCTGCGATTTGGATAGCGTGGTCGCATGCTGGACTACGGCCTGGATTTGTCCGAGATAGCCCGCGAAGTCGCATTGCCGGACTTGCTCGCGGAAGGCGACGACCTCGACGCGGTGGTGTCCGCGGAACCGGACTGGTCGAGACCGACCCCAGCCGCGGGGTGGACGATCGGCCACCAGATCGCGCACCTCGCGGCGGCCGACGCGAACGTCGTCCTCGCCATCCGGACGCCGGAGAAGTTCGCCGACGTGCTGGCGGAAGACGCCGACACCGTCGCGGCCGAGGGTGCCGCGCGGCCGCGTTCGGAGCTGCTGGACCGCTGGCGCGCCGGACGGGCCGAAGCGGCGGCCGCGCTCGGCGAGATCCCGCTGGACCAGGCGTTTCCGTGGTACGGCTCGGAGTCCACCGCGACGCTCGGAGCGGCGCTTCGGCTGATGGAAACGTGGGCGCACGGGCAGGACATCTTCGACACCGTGGGCCTGGAACACCGTCCGACGGACCGGCTCAAGCACATCGCCGCGTTGGGTTTCGCCGGGCGCGGGCTTTCGTTCTACGCCGCCCAGCTGCCGCTGCCGACCGAGCCGATCCGGGTCGAGCTGACCGGTCCCGACGGCACCGTCTGGGGTTGGGGTCCGGACGATGCCGCGCAACGGATCCGAGGCAGCGCACGGGATTTCTGCCTTCGCATCACTCAGCGGCGCGCCCTGGACGAAACCGGTCTGGCCGCGATCGGCGACGATGCGAAGGCGTGGCTGGAGAACGCCCGGGTCTTCCTCTAACGACGCCTGGGCCGCAGCAACGCGACACCCACCGTCAACGCGCTCGTCGACGACGCGAAAGCGCGGCTCGAGAACACCCGCGTTTCCCGCTAACGACGTCTAGGCCGCAACAACGCAACACCCAAGGTCAACGCGCTAGTCGACGCCACGTGGATCGCCAGCGCCTTGCGGTTCGGTGCCCACACCCCGGTCGTCGGACCGCCGGACCACATCGCTGCCACGAAACCGCCTGCGGCGCAAGCCATTGCCCGCCACAGCGCCGGCGAGCGATCCCGTCCGGCGGCCAACCCGGTGCCCACCGCACCGAAAGCGCCCGCGGTGATCAGTGCTTCGCGCGCCATGTGGTACTGCACGTGACCTTCGCCGTGCTGAACCTCCGGTGCGCGGTAGCTCGGATCGGTGATGTGCGTGACCGTCTGCCACACCGACGGCGCGGCGGCGGCCAGGCCCGCGACAATAGCTGCCGCGCCTAGGGTTTCCCGCTTCATTGCTCGTCCTTTCCCTTGAGGTGATGCGAAACCCGCCGCAGCGCGTCGTTCACCACGTCGATGGTTTCCGGGTCGAGAGCGCGCGCGATTTCGCGTTCGATCTCGGTCTTGAGCTCGAACGACGCGAGCGCCTGCCGTTTGCCCTCCTCGGTGAGGGTCACGAGCACCGAGCGCCGGTCGCCGGGGTCCTTGTCGCGGCGGACCCAGCCGCGGGCTTCGAGCCGGGTGATCCGGTGCGTGACCGAACCCGAGGTCAGCTCGACCGCGGCCATGACCTGCCCTGGCGTCAGCCGGTGCCCGGGCGCGCGCTTGAGCGCGGCGAGCATTTCCAGCTCCCACAACTCGATCCCGTGCGCGGACAGTTCGCGGCGCATCGCCACTTCCAGCTGGTGCGCGACCCGCCGCAGCCGGTAGGACAGCGACTTCGCGCCCAGCACGCTCTCGTCGCCGCCGCCGCGCCGGACGGCGTCCACCAGGTCGTCGACCGCGTCGCGCGGCGTTGTGTTCACCGGCACGGACCTTTCTCTCGACATCAAGACAGTGAGAGAATACCTTGACGTCAAGACAGTTCGCCAGTCGAACCAAGGGGGAACCATGGACATCGAAGTCGCGGTGATCGGAGCCGGACCCGTCGGGATGGCGGCGGCCGCGTTCCTGCACCACGCGGGAGTCGCGGTGCGGGTCTTCGAGGCGACTCCGGAACCCGCAGGGCAATCGAGGGCGACGACCGTCCATCCGCGCACGCTCGAAGTCCTCGACGCGCTGCCAGACGAGGCGGGCTCGCTCGCCGCGCGCATGGTCGCCGAGGGAAATCCGGTGCCCGCCGCGCATTTCGCGACCCTGCCGAACCTGCTGAGCTACACCGGTCTCGACACTTCGTTCCCGTTCGTGCTGATGCTCCCGCAGCCGGAAACCGAGCGACTGCTGGCCGAACATCTGGCCGAGCGGGGCGTCGTGATCGAGCCAGGGTGGAAACTCGCCGGCCTGACGCAGGACGAGGAAGGCGTCACCATCGTCTCGGGAACCGGCGACACCCAGCGCGCCGGTTACGTCGTGGGCGCGGACGGCGCGCACAGCGCGACCCGGCACGCGCTCGGCGTCGGCTTTCCCGGAAATCCCGCGTCCACCATGGGTTTCCTCGCCGACGTGCGCCTGGAACGCCCGCCGGCCCACCCGCACAACTGGGACTACGAGCGCGGCTCGTACAGCGTGCTTCCGCTGCCCGGCGGCATTCACCGCATCTTCGGCCACGAACCCGGCGACACCGGCCTCACGCCTCAGGAAGCCGCGCGCCGCCAAGCTCTGATTCCCGACGAGATCGAACTGCGCGCGACGCTCAAACGGCTCGCCGACGACGATTTCGGCATCACCGAGGTGCTCTGGGCCTCGCGGACCGGCGACACCACGCGCCACGTCGAGCAGTATCGGGTCGGCCGGGTGTTCCTCGCGGGCGACGCCGCCCACGTCCACCTTCCGGCGGGCGGTCAAGGCCTCAACGTCGGCGTGCAGGACGCGGCGAACCTCGCGTGGAAACTCGCCGCGGAGGTGAAGGGCCGCGCGCCGCAGCGCATCATCGACGGCCCGCAGTCCTACGACGCCGAACGCCGCCCCATCGCGGCCCGGCTCGCGGCGAACACCCTCGCCCAGGCCGCGCTCATGGTCAACTTCACGCCCGGCGGAAAAGCGTTGCGCGACTTGATGTCCGACCTCATCGGCCGCGACGGCGACACCGCGGACGAACTGCGCGGCTGGCTGTCCGGGCTGGAGGTTTCCTATGCCGAGGAAGGCAGTCTCGTCGGCCGGCGCGTACCGAATCTCCCGCTCGCCGACGGCCGCACCCTCCACCGCGCACTGCGGCCGGACCGGTTGACTCTCGTGGCGTTCGGCAGCACGGTCGCGGAGGGCGAGAACGCCGTGCGCTCAACCCGGGACTGGCACGACTTGGCCGCCGTGCTCGTGCGCCCGGACGGTTACGCCGCCGAAGTGTGGACAGCGGACGAAAAGATCACCACTGACTGGATGGAGCGCTGAATGGGCGTGGACACCGCGCGCGGACGCTTCGGCATTCTCGCGATCCTGTGCTCCAGCATTCTTGTCGTCGCGATGGACAACACCATCGTCAACGTCGCGCTCCCGGTCATCCGCACCGATCTGGACGCGTCGATCAACGGTCTGCAATGGACCATCGACTCCTACACGCTCGTGATCGCCTGCTTCCTGATGCTCGGCGGCGCCACCGGAGACCGGTTGGGGCGCAAGCGAATCTTCCTGGCCGGATTGGTCCTTTTCGGACTCGGCTCGCTGCTGTGCAGCGTCGCGCCGTCGATCGGCTGGCTGGTCGCCGCGCGGATCGTGCAGGCGCTCGGCGGCGCGATGCTGAACCCGGTCGCGATGTCGATCATCACGAACGTCTTCGCCGACCCGGGCGAGCGCGCGCGGGCGATCGGGGTGTGGGGGTCGATCGTCGGGATCTCGCTGGGCGTCGGCCCGGTGCTCGGCGGCGTGCTGACCGAGAGCATCGGCTGGCGGGCGATCTTCTGGGTCAACGTCCCCGTGGTCGTCGCCGCGATCGCGTTGACCATGCGCTACGTGCCGGAATCACGGGCTCCACGGCCGCGGCGGCCGGATCCGGTCGGTCAGGTTCTGGTCGTGGTGCTGCTCGGTTCGGTGGTGACCGCCGCGATCGAAGGCCAACGGCTCGGCTGGGGTTCGCCGCTGATCCTCAGTCTCGCCGGGCTCGGCGTGCTCGCGTTGCTCGCACTGATCCGCTGGGAAATCCGCCGCCGGGAACCGCTGGTCGAACTGCGGTTCTTCCGGAGCGCGCCGTTCTCGTCGGCCACGATCAGCGCGGTGTGCGGCCTCGCGGCATTCGGCACGTTCCTGTTCCTGTCGCCGCTGTACCTGCAGGACGTGCGCGGGCTGTCGGCGCTGCAATCCGGCCTGATGCTCTTGCCGACCGCCGTGGCCGTCACGATCGCCGCGCCGCTGGCCGGGCGTCTCGTCGCCACTCGCGGCGCGAGGATTCCGCTGCTGACCGCTGGGATCTCAATGACCGTCGTTGCCGTCGTGCTCACCACCGCCTCGGACACCACGCCGCTGTGGGTGCTCGCGATCGCGTACGGCGTGTTCGGGATGGGCTTCGGCCTGCTGAACCCGCCGATCACCAACGCGGCGGTGAGCGGCATGCCGCGGTCTCAAGCCGGGGTCGCCGCCGCGGTCGCGTCCACTTCGCGGCAGGTCGGGCAGACCCTCGGCGTCGCCGTCGCGGGCACGATTCTCGCCGCCGCGGCCACCCCGCTGGCCGGTTACGCCACCGCCTGGTGGGCCGTCGCGGGCGGCACCACGCTCATCATCGCGCTCGCCGTCCTCGCCACCACCGCCTGGGCACGCGCCGGGGCCGAGCGGGTAGCCCGCCGTTTCGCCGACGAGCCGATCACCGAACCGGTCTAATCGCGATGGGGTGAATCGGGCAGAGCTGTGGTCCTTCCGTCGCCTATCCCGGTCGATCGCCCCGCGACGGTGCGGGCGTCTCCAGAGTGGAAGATGCCCGCACCGTCGGAGGAAAGGCGCCATCCGCATGCCCACCCCGCCCGAGACCCCGGCACTCCCGACCACCCGAACCACCGGATGTCCGTTCGACCCGCCCGCCGAATACGCCTCGTTGCGGGAGACCGCGCCGGTGTCGCGGATCCGCTGCCCGGCCGGGTTCGACACCTGGCTCGTCACCCGCTACGACGACGTCCGCGCCGTCCTCGCCGACCCGGCGCTCAGCTCGCGCGGAGCCTCGTCGGTGCACGTCAAAGCCGAACAGGACCCGTACGCCGAGGTCGACCCCGGTTCGATCATCCAGCTCGACGGCGCGGAGCATTCCCGGCTGCGCAAGACGGTCGTCGCCGAGTTCACCGTCCGGCGGGTGGAGAAGCTGCGCGAGTACGTCCGCGAGCAGGTCGAGCAGCACCTCGACGCCATGCTCGCCAAGCCGGGCCGCGCCGACCTGGTGCGGGACTTCGCGCTGCCGATCCCCTCGCTGGCGATCTGCGAACTGCTCGGCGTCCCGTACGCCGACCGCGAGCTGTTCCAGCGTCAGAGCAGCGTGCTGGTCAGCACCGATCAAGACGCCGAAACCACCGAGCAGGCGTACCACGAACTGGCCGGCTACCTGGGGAAACTGTTCGCCGGCAAGCAGCAGGACCCCCAGGACGACCTGTTCAGCAAGCTCATCGTCCGGGCCGAGGCCTCCGGGGAGCCGCTCGACCTGGACGAGCTCATCATGCTCGGGCTCAGCCTCCTGGTCGCCGGACACGAAACCACCGCCAACATGATCGCGCTCAGTGCCCTCGTGCTGCTGGAACACCCGGACCAGCGCGCGCAGGCCCTCGCCGATCCGCAGCGGGCGGTCGAAGAACTGCTGCGGTACCTGTCGGTCGTGCAGTTCGGCGTGCTGCGGTACGCCACCGAAGAGGTCAAGGTCGGCGGCCAGACGGTGGCCGAGGGTGATTGGCTGATCGCCGCACTGAACTCCGCCAATCGCGACGAGGAACGCTATCCGCACGCCGACCAGCTGGACTTCACCCGCGAATCGCCGCGCACGCACGTCGCCTTCGGGTTCGGCGCGCACCAGTGCGTCGGCCAGCAGCTCGCCCGGGTCGAGATGCAGGAGGCGCTGACCGCGTTGTTCCGCCGCGTGCCGGACCTGCGGCTGGCGGTGCCGAAGGAATCTTTGGCGTACAAGCACAACGCGCTCGTCTACGGCCCCGAGGAGCTGCCGGTCGCCTGGCCCGCGTAGTTCGTCCGGCCGATCCGCGGCCGTCCGGGTTAACCTCGTCGCGCACACCAGCGCACCCCAGGGGGAAACCGAATGGCCGCGGACCAGCCTTCGCGCAAACGCGACGCGACGGCGACGAAAGCCGCGCTGCTCGACGCCGCGGCCGAGCTGTTCGCCGACCGCGGCTTCGACCGCACCACGGTGCGCGACATCGCGAACCGCGCGGGCGTCAACCAGGCGCTGCTGTTCCGGTACTTCGGCAGCAAGGACGCGTTGTTCGAGCACGTGATGGCGCGCGGCGGCCTGGCCCAGGTCGAGACGACCCCGCCGGAGCGGCTGTTCTCCGCGGCGCTGCGGAGCCTCCTCGAACGCGACGACACGGCGTCGCGCTCCATCGAGACCTACCTGCGGTCGTCCGGCACCGATCGCGCCGACGAGGCTCTCCGCGCGCAGCTCGACGCCGAGTACACCCGCGCGCTCTCCGGGCTCACCGACGAGCCGGACGCCGAGCTCCGCGCCGACCTCGCGATGGCCTGGCTGCTCGGCATCGGGCTGGTCCGCTCGATCACCCGCAAGGAGCCGCTCGCCACCGCGCCCGCCGACGAGATCGAACGGCTCATCGGACCCGCCGTGCGCACCCTGCTCGAACGCAGCAAGTAACTCACTGGCTGGCACCCCTCACGTACGGCAAACCCGCCCGCGGCAAGTAATTCGCTGCGGCGGCGGAAGACACGCCGATAGCGTCGGCGCATGTTCCCATCCGCCGCCGAGCCCGACCAACTGACCCGCGAAAGCCTGCTGCCCGCGGTGCGAGACCTTCTCCGCTCGCTGGGCGAACCCGGCGAGCCCGTGTCCTTCGACGACGGTTCGCTGCCGGTGTACGCGGTCGGCGACCAGCTCGTCCTGAAGCTCTATCCGCCGGTCTATCTCGACGAGCTGACCACCGAGCGCACCATGCTGGAGGTCCTGCACGGCAAGCTCCCCGTCCCCACACCGGGCGTCGTGCACGCCGGGACGCGCGACGGCTGGGGTTACGTCGCGATGGAACGGCTTCCCGGGCGCACGCTCAAGCAGGTCTGGCCGGAACTGTCCACAGCGGACAAACTCGCGCTCGCCCCGAAGATCGGCGAGGCGCTGTCCACTTTGCACTCAGTGCGCGACCCGGCGTTGTCCGTGCTCGCTCCCCAGGACTGGACCGCGTTCCTTGCCGGGCAACGCGAAAAGCTGGTCGACCACCACCGCGAGACCGCGTTGGCCGAACACTGGCTCGCCCAGCTGCCGGAGTTCGTCGACTCGGTGGACCTGGGAACGCCGGAAACCGTTCCGGTGCACACCGAAGTCATGCGCGACCATCTGATGGTCACCCGCGAAGGGGATAACTGGCGGCTGTCCGGCCTGTTCGATTTCGAACCGGCGATGCGCGGCGCGCCGGAATACGAGTTCGGCGCGGTCGGCTTGTTCGTTTCCGGCGGCGATCGGGCAGTTTTGCGGAGTCTTCTGCTCGCTTACGGTTACCGTCCGGCCGACCTCGGCGCGGAGTTTTCCCGCCGCTGCCTCGTGTACGCGCTTCTGCACGTCTACAGCGACTTCCGCTGGTACCTCGACGTGCTCCCGGCTCCGGAAAAACCTACTTTCGTATCCCTTGCCGACGCATGGTGGGGCGTATGAGGGGTACCCCGCGACATACCCCCGTAAAAAGGAGTGAAATACGCGACAACCCGGCATTCGCGACGGACACTGGAACCGTTCCCGGGGTACACAGGGGCCGGGACAGAAGGAGGAACCGCCGTGACTGCCGAGTTGAACCATCGGGAGCGGGCAACCCTGCGTGCCGTCGCCGGAGGGCACGCGGAAATCAGCTGCAGCTGCGAACCGGACCTGTTCGTGGACGGACTGAGCTGCTGCGACCAGGGCACGGTCCGCGACCTCGTCCGCAAAGGGCTGATCGCGCCCGCCGAGGACGGAGCGTGCGGCGCGCGGGTACGCGCGGTGCTCACCGAGGCCGGGGCGCGCGCGTTGGACGGAAAGCCCGTCGCAGCTTGATCTTCCGGAGCCCGGTGCGCGGCTACCCGCGAACCCACTCCTCCCCCAGTTCGGCCGCGACCGCCTCGCCGCCGGTGAGGTCGGCCAGCCAGCTGCTGAATCGTTCTTCCTCGCCGGGCGACAACCCGACCGCGAAGTGCGCCGCCGCCTCGAAACGCGTCTCGTGCAGCACGTACGGCGAAGCGCGGAGATCGTTCTCGAAGCGGCCCGCGCGGGTGTAGTCCATCGTTACGTCGAACAGCCGCAATCGCCGGTACTCCACCAGGCCTACCGCGTCGAGCGCGTCCGACACCGCCTGTCCGTACGCGCGGATCAACCCGCCCGCGCCGAGCAGAACTCCGCCGAAATGCCGCGACACCACCGCGACCGTGTCGGTGACTTCGCGGCGGCGCAACACCTCCAGCATCGGGACGCCAGCGGTCCCGGCGGGCTCGCCGTCGTCGCTCGAACGCTGGGTGCGGCCGTCCGGACCGAGGACGAACGCGTGACAGTGATGCCGGGCCGCGGGTTCGGCGCGCCGGCGGGCCGAAATGACCTCCCGCGCGGCCGCCTCGTCGCCGGCCGGAGCGAGCGCGCACAGGAACCGTGAACGCCGTATTTCAATCTCGTGCAGCCCCGCCGCCGCCACGGACAGATAACGATCAGTCATCGGCGCTCCCCCTCATGACCACCAGTCAACCAGCATCAGACGCGGGGTTGACACCGGGCGGGCAGACAGGTTTGCGCAGGTCAGCGCCCTGGCTGACCGCGTGTCGGGAGAGACGGCCCGACATATGGGAGTACCCCGGAGGGCGTCAACGTATGCGTGGCTTATCCCACGAGAGCGCGATGACGTATGTCGATCACAGCGAATTCACACTATCGTCATAAGACCCGGCGAACCCGGGAGTCACCACCACGCGCCCCGGCTGGCCCCCACCACACAGGCTGACCGACCCCGGCGCGTGCGCCTGTACAGCGACGTGCAGAACTTTTTTCCGCCGCCCATCGCCGTGCGGTGACAAACCATCCGGCACCCGGCCCGGTCGTCGACCGGCCGCGGTCAGCCACGCATCGCGACGCAGTGCCGCGCCTCGCGAGTGCGGAGGCACCGGACGGTTTCCCTTCTCGACTGACCATCGCGGTTTCGGACCACTTCGTTAACCGGTTCAGTGATGAACCCTCCTTCGGAGTGAAAGAACCGCGCCAACGCCTTGGGAGGCGGCCAGCCGTGACCCACCGTTCGAGCACCCCGGCCACTGACGGCCTCTACGACCCCGCTTACGAGCACGATGCCTGCGGGGTGGCGTTCGTCGCGGACCTGACCGGTCGCCGAGACCATCAGATCGTGGCGAAAGCCCTTGTCGCGTTGGAGAATCTGGAACATCGCGGCGCCCGCGGGGCCGAACCGGACACCGGGGACGGCGCGGGACTGCTGATCCAGGTTCCCGACGCGTTCTACCGCGAGGTCGCCGGGTTCGAGCTGCCTCCGGAAGGCAGCTACGCCGTGGGCACGGCGTTCCTTCCGCGGGACGAAAAGCGCCGCGGCCGCGCCATGACCACCATCGAGCGGATCGCCGCCGAGGAGGACATGCGCGTGGTGGGCTGGCGCGAGCTGCCGGTCGACACCGCGCACTGCGGCCCGACCGCCGCGCAGACCATGCCGCACTTCACCCAGCTGTTCCTGGCCGGGCGCAAGAACAATCTCGACGGCCTCGCGCTCGAGCGCGCCGCCTTCTGCGTGCGCAAGCGCGTGGAGCACGAACTGGTCGAGGACGACGTGTACTTCCCGTCGCTCTCCTCGCGCACGATCGTCTACAAGGGAATGCTGACCGAGCCGCAGGTCGAGAAGTTCTTCCTCGACCTCGCCGACGAGCGCGTGACGAGCGCCATCGGGCTGGTGCACTCCCGCTTCTCCACCAACACTTTCCCGTCGTGGCCGCTCGCGCACCCGTACCGCTACGTGGCGCACAACGGCGAGATCAACACGCTCAAGGGCAACCGCAACTGGATGGACGCCCGCGAGGCGCTGCTGGAGACCGACCTGATCCCGGGCGACCTCAAGCGGATCTACCCGGTCATCACGCGCGGCGCGAGCGACTCGGCGTCCTTCGACGAGGTGCTGGAGCTGCTGCACCTCGGCGGGCGGTCGCTGCCGCATTCGGTGCTGATGATGATCCCGGAGGCATGGGAGAACCATCAGGAAATGGACCCCGCGCGCCGCGCCTTCTACGAGTTCCACTCCACGCTCATGGAGCCGTGGGACGGGCCGGCGCTGGTGGCGTTCACCGACGGCGCGCAGATCGGCGCGGTGCTGGACCGCAACGGCCTGCGCCCCGGCCGCTACTGGGTCACCGACGACGGTCTCGTGGTGCTCGCCAGCGAGGTCGGCGTGCTCGAACTCGACCAGGCGAAGATCGTCCGGAAAGGACGGTTGGAGCCGGGCCGGATGTTCCTGGTCGACACCGTCGCCGGGCGCATCGTCGAGGACGAGGAGATCAAGGGCCAGCTCGCTTCCGAGCACCCGTACGACGAATGGGTCGACGCCGGGCTGCTCCGACTGGAGGAGCTGCCCGAGCGCGACCGCGAGGTCCCGCTGCACGCCGCGCTCGTCCGGCGGCAGCAGGCGTTCGGCTACACCGAGGAAGAGCTGGAAACCATCCTCGAGCCGATGGCCCGCACCGGAGCGGAGCCGATCGGGTCGATGGGCAACGATTCGCCGCTCGCGTCCCTTTCATCCGGTTCGCGCCCGTTGTTCGACTACTTCATCCAGCTGTTCGCCCAGGTGACCAACCCGCCGCTGGACGCGATCCGCGAGGAGCTGGTGACCGCGCTGGGCACGCAGATCGGCGCGGAGCCGAACCTGCTGGCCGCGGACTCGTCCTCGTGCCGCCGGATCGTGCTGCCGTTCCCGGTGCTGGACAACGACCAGCTCGCGAAACTGGTGCACGTCAACGACGACGGCGACCTGCCCGAGTTCCAGGCGGTCACCGTCATGGGCCGGTACAAGGTCAACGGCGGCGGGGACGCGCTGCTGCAGCGGCTCGACGAGATCCGCGCCGAGGTGTCCGAGGCGATCGAGGACGGCGCGCGGCTGATCGTGCTGTCCGACCGAGGGGTCGACGCCGACCACGCGCCGATTCCCTCGCTGCTGCTCACCGGCGCGGTGCACCACCACCTGGTGCGGGAGAAGACGCGCACGCAGGTCGGCCTCATCGTCGAGGCGGGCGACGCGCGCGAGGTGCACCACATCGCGCTGCTGGTCGGGTACGGCGTGGCCGCGGTGAACCCGTACCTGGCGATGGCGACGGTCGAGGAGATGGCGCACCGGGGCCTCATCCCGGGCGTGACTCCCAAGCAGGCCACCACGAACCTGATCAAGGCGCTCGGCAAGGGCGTCCGCAAGACCATGTCGAAGATGGGCGTTTCGACGGTGGCCTCCTACACCGGCGCGCAGATCTTCGAGGCGGTCGGCCTCGGCGCCGAAGTGATCGACACCTGTTTCACCGGAACCACTTCACGCCTCGGCGGCGTCGGCTTCGACACCCTCGCCGAGGAGGTTTCGCAGCGGCACGTGCGGGCGTTCCCGGCCGACGGCGTGCGGGCGAGCCACCGCGAGCTGGAAACCGGCGCGGACTACCAGTGGCGGCGCGAAGGCGAGCCGCACCTGTTCAACCCGCAGACGGTGTTCAAGCTGCAGCACTCCACGCGGTCCGGGAAGTACGAGGTCTTCAAGGAGTACACGAAGGCGGTCAACGACCAGGCCGAGAAGCTGCTGACGCTGCGCGGGCTGTTCGACTTCAAGTTCGGCGACCGCAAGCCGGTGCCGATCGAGGAGGTCGAGCCGGTTTCGGAGATCGTGAAGCGGTTCGCCACCGGGGCTATCTCGTACGGCTCGATCTCGATGGAAATGCACCAGACGCTGGCGATCGCGATGAACCGCCTCGGCGGCAAGTCGAACACCGGCGAGGGCGGCGAGGACCCGGAGCGGCTGTACGACCCGGAGCGGCGCAGCGCGGTCAAGCAGGTCGCGAGCGGCCGGTTCGGCGTCACCAGCGAGTACCTGGTGAACTCCGACGACATCCAGATCAAGATGGCCCAAGGCGCGAAGCCTGGCGAGGGCGGGCAGCTGCCCGGCGGCAAGGTGTACCCGTGGATCGCGAAGACGCGGCACTCCACGCCGGGCGTCGGGCTGATTTCCCCGCCGCCGCACCACGACATCTACTCCATCGAGGACCTGGCACAGCTGATCCACGACCTCAAGAACGCCAACCCGGACGCGCGCATCCACGTGAAGCTCGTGTCCGAGGTCGGCGTCGGCACGGTCGCGGCGGGCGTGTCCAAGGCGCACGCGGACGTCGTGCTGGTCTCCGGCCACGACGGCGGGACCGGCGCGTCGCCGCTGTCCTCGATCAAGCACGCGGGCGGACCGTGGGAGCTGGGCCTGGCCGAAACGCAGCAGACGCTGCTGGCCAACCGGCTGCGCGACCGGATCGTGGTGCAGACCGACGGCCAGCTCAAGACCGGCCGCGACGTCATGATCGCGATGCTGCTGGGCGCCGAGGAGTTCGGTTTCGCGACCGCGCCGCTGGTGGTGTCGGGCTGCATCATGATGCGCGTGTGCCACCTCGACACCTGTCCGGTCGGCGTCGCGACGCAGAACCCGAAGCTGCGCGAGAAGTTCAGCGGCAAGGCGGAGTACGTGGTGAACTTCTTCGAGTTCATCGCCCAGGAGGTCCGGGAGTACCTGGCGGAGCTGGGATTCCGGTCGGTCGAGGAGGCCGTGGGCCACGCCGAGCTGCTCGACAAGCGCAAGGCGGTGGACCACTGGAAGGCCGCCGGGCTCGACCTGTCGCCGATCTTCCACGTGCCCGAGCTGCCGCCGCGCGCGGTGCGGCACCAGACCGTGAAGCAGGACCACGGGCTGGACAAGGCGCTCGACAACACGCTGATCCAGCTCGCCGAGGGCGCGCTGGCGGCGGGCGACAAGGTGCGGCTGGAACTGCCGGTGCGCAACGTGAACCGCACCGTCGGCACCATGCTCGGTTCGGAGCTGACGAAGAAGTGGGGCGGCGAAGGGCTTCCCGACGACACCATCGACGTCACCTTCACCGGCACCGCGGGCCAGTCGTTCGGCGCGTTCGTGCCGAAGGGCATCACGCTGCGGCTCTACGGCGACGGCAACGACTACGTCGGCAAGGGCCTGTCCGGCGGGCGGATCGTCGTACGGCCGCCGAAGGAATCGCCGATCGTCGCGGAGAACCACATCATCGCGGGCAACGTGATCGCGTACGGGGCCACGAGCGGCGAGATCTTCATCCGCGGCCAGGTGGGCGAACGGTTCTGCGTGCGCAACTCCGGCGCGCTGGCGGTCGTCGAGGGCGTGGGCGACCACGGCGGCGAGTACATGACCGGCGGCCGGATGGTCGTGCTGGGCAACGTCGGCCGCAACTTCGCGGCGGGCATGTCCGGCGGCGTCGCGTACGTGCTGGACCTGCCGGCGCACCGGGTCAACCCGGAGATGGTCGACATCGACCCGCTCGACACCGCGGACGTCGACTTCCTGCGCGAAACCATCGAAAAGCATTACAACGAAACCGAATCCGCCGTCGCGCGGGCATTGCTGGCGGACTGGGACAGTGCGGTCGACCGGTTCGGCAAGGTCATGCCCAAGGACTACAAGCGCGTTCTCGCCGCCCAGGTTGCTGCGGAACGCGACGGCCGGGACGTGAACGAGGCGATCATGGAGGCCGCACATGGCTGACCCCAAGGGCTTTCTGACCACCACGCGCGAGGAACCGAAGCGGCGTCCGGTGGACCTGCGGCTGATGGACTGGCGCGAGGTCTACGAGGACTTCGCGACGACCAAGCTGGAAAAGCAGGCCGGGCGCTGCATGGACTGCGGCATCCCGTTCTGTCACCAGGGCTGTCCGCTCGGGAACCTGATCCCGGAGTGGAACACGCTGGTGTGGCGGGAGGACTGGCAGCAGGCCGCGGAACGGCTGCACGCCACGAACAACTTCCCGGAGTTCACCGGCACGCTGTGCCCGGCGCCGTGCGAAACCGCGTGCGTGCTCGGCATCAACGACGACCCGGTGTCGATCAAGCGGGTCGAGATCTCCATCATCGACCGGGCCTTCGAGGAAGGCTGGGTGACGCCGCAGGTTCCGGTCGCCAAGACGGGCAAGAAGGTCGCCGTGGTCGGGTCCGGTCCGTCCGGGCTGGCCGCGGCGCAGCAGCTGACCCGCGCGGGCCACACCGTCGTGGTCTACGAGCGGGCGGACAAGATCGGCGGGCTGCTGCGGTACGGGATTCCCGAGTTCAAGATGGAGAAGTTCCGGCTTGACCGCCGCCTCGACCAGATGCGGGCCGAGGGCACGGAATTCCGGACGTCGGTGAACGTCGGCGTGGACGTCACCGTCGAGCAGCTCAAGTCGGACCATGACGCCGTGGTGCTGGCCGGCGGCGCGACGGCGTGGCGCGATCTGCCGATCGAGGGCCGTTCGGCCGAGGGCATCTACCAGGCGATGGAGTTCCTGCCGCCGGCCAACCGGGTCGCGGCGGGCGAACTCGAGGAGTCGCCGTATTCGGCCAAGGGCCTCGACGTCGTGGTCATCGGCGGCGGCGACACCGGCGCGGACTGCGTGGGCACGTCGCACCGGCAGGGCGCGAAGTCCGTGACCCAGCTGGAGATCATGCCGAAGCCGCCGGAGTCGCGTTCGGACGCGCACCCGTGGCCGACGTACCCGATGATCTACCGCGTCACCTCCGCGCACGAGGAGGGCGGCGAGCGGCTGTACTCGGTCAACACGCAGGAGTTCTTGTCCGATGAGGACGGGCGCGTGCGCGCGCTGAAGCTGGTGGAGGTGCGCAACGAGGGCGGCAAGTTCGTGCCGGTCGAGGGCACCGAGACCGAGCTGCCCGCGCAGCTGGTGCTGCTGGCGATGGGCTTCCTCGGCCCGCAGCGCGAAGGCCTGTTGACCGACCTGGGCGTGGACCTGGACCAGCGCGGCAACGTCGTGCGGGACAAGAACTTCCAGACCACTGTGGACAATGTGTTCGTGGCGGGCGACATGGGCCGCGGGCAGTCGCTGATCGTGTGGGCGATCGCGGAAGGCCGCTCGTGCGCGGCCGGCGTGGACGCCTTCCTCACCGGCCGGGGCGTGCTCCCGGCCCCGATCGCGCCGACGGACCGGCCGATCTCCTGATGGCTCGGAGCAGGCGGGTCAACGTCGCCGCGCCTGCTCCGTTCAGTCTCGGGGCCAAGTGCGGCAGCGTCGCCGCGCTTCGCTCCGTTCAGTCTCGGAGCCAAGCGCGTCACTGCCGCCGCGCTTCGCTCCGTTCAGTTTCGGGACGGGTGCGTCACTGCCGCCGCGCTGGTCCCGGCTGCCGGGCGGGTGTGACAACGGCGTCGCACCCGCCCTTCTTATTGCGTCCGGTGAAGGTCCGTTGACTCGCGCTGGGCTCGTGCCGCTTACCGTGCCGCTGTACGCGGGCTGACGACCGGACCGCTACGCCCCGCCGTCGATTCTGGCGCTGATCGATGGGTTACGGGAGTTTCGTGGCACGTTGGGCGAATGAGCTGCACTCGGTGAGAAGTTTTCGTTGTAGCACAACGGGTTTGCTTCGCTATTCTCGGCTGGTGCTATACGACTACTTCGTCGCGGTGGACGACACCACGGCCGCCTGACCGCGGCCGGGACATCGCGCTCCTCGAAGACGGGGAAGCTGCTGCGGTGCTGTCGCTGGCCAACTCCTTCCGCGACGCACTGGCTGCCGCCGACGACGCTGCTCTCCGAACCGCTGCCGCCGCCTTCGTCGAGCAGAACGAGGAAGACGCCGAGGTCGAGGACGTCATCGCGTTCCTGAAGGAACTCGCCACGCTGGCCGCAGGCGCCGCCGCGCAAGGCCACCACCTCTACTGCACGATCTCCCTCTAACCAACTCACTCGATCCGGTGACCCGGCGGCCCGATCCGTGCTAAACAGTGCGGCGATGGGAAAACTGACCCGCCGGGCCCGGGCCACGGCCGACTATCTCTTCTTCGTCGGTGCCGGGGAATGGCCGGTCGCCGTGTCCGCGCTCGGGGTCGTGCTCGGTGCGGTCACGATCCTGCCGAGCGCGTTCGGCGTGGCGATCTCGATCGTCGCGCTCCTGCTCGGTCTGCTGACCCTCGTGCGAGACATCCGCTTGCTGCGGAAACGCTGGGCCGGTTACGAGTTCACCGCGATCGTCGCGCCGTTCCCGATCGCGGACACGCCGCCGCCGAGCGCCTATCCCGACGCGCAGTACCTGGCGATTCCCTCCCGGGGCACGGCTTTGGTCAGCGACGCCATCGACGCGGCGCTCACCGAAACCACCTTCGGCATCACCGTCGCCGAGGATCCGTACCGGCTGCCCGCGAAGCTGAAGGCCACCGCACCGCACGTGCTGCCGTTGCGGGCCCGCGGCCGGTTGCTGTTCAACGGCCCGATCGTCGGCATGCGCGGCGAACCACTGCCGGTCACCGGAGCGCGGCCAGCACCGATCGTCCTGCATCGCGCCCGGTTCTTCGACGCGGTCTGCAGCAACGAACTGGCGTCCCTGCGCATCACGAACTCCGCCGACGGCCGCGAATACGACCTGCGCAACGAGGAGCTGACCGACTCCTCCGGTGCCCTGCGCACCCTCGCCGCGAGCACACTCGCCGACCTCGTCGGCGTGTCCACGATCGCGTTCACTTCGGACGGTCTGCTCGTCGTCGTCCGCCAGTCGGCCCGGAACTCGGCCAGCGGACTGCTGCTCGCCCCGTCCGGAAGCGGCAGCCTCGAACCGCGAGACCTCCTTACCGCGCAAGGAGGAACCCGCCGGACCCTGCACACCGCGGTGTGCGCCGGAATGGAACGCGAACTGTGCGAAGAGGCGGCCGTCCGGCCCGATGAAGTCTCCGAGACGCGGCTGACCGGCTTCGCCCGCTGGCTCGAACGCGGCGCGAAACCGGAATTCTTCGGCGTCACGCGGCTGTCCGTCGACAGCACCGAACTCACCAGCCGCCGGGCGAAGGGCGCGGAACGGCTCTACAGCGCCGGAGTCACCGTCCTGGAGATCGACCTGGCCGCGCTGGGCCAAGAACTGGCCGACGGCGTGCCGCTGGCCGAAGCGAACGCATTGCCGCCCCGGCTGCGCGACGACAGTTCTCTCCCGCTGCTGTTGTGCCTGCGCAGCGCCGCGTTGCGGGTCAGTGCTCGTTCTTGATGACGAAGTAGGACCCGCGGATCGTCCCGGCGAGCTTCGACTTCTGGCGCGCGAACTTGAACTTGTCGGCGAGCTCCTCGGGGACGTCCATCCCGTCGGAGAGCTTGAACCCGACGGCCCGCTTGCCGCCGTCTGCAAGGGTGTACATGACGTTGATCGACAGGCCGCTCTCGTAGAAGACGTACGTCATCCGGATGCCGTCGACCTCGAATTCGGTCGCCTCGAGCGGCCGCGAGGAAATGACGAGATCGCGTTCTTCCTTGAGAATCCGGTGCACGTAGTCGATCAGCTCCGGAACCTCGGCCGCAGGCTCAACGGTGAACACGTGGTCGTACTTGTTCTTGAAGTAGCGAGCCTCGTTGGCCCGCAGCCCGGCGAGCGCGTCCGCGACCGGGGAAGACTCCAGGCCGACTGTCGACACGGTGGTGAAATCGACGGCGTAGGACATGATCCGCACTCCCCGGGCTGGGTCTGATCGCAACGACCGGAGAGTACCTCGCGTTCGCGGCCGTTCGCGACCGCGCGACCCCCTCGTGAGTGGCCAGGCCGGTTCCCACCAGGGCGAACGCTCACGAGACCACGGGGTGGGGGAATTTCGGGCAAGGCCTACGGTGGCTTGGTGCGCAACCACCTGATCGACCTGGCCGTGGCGCTCGCCGTGCTCGGCCTGACGCTGGCCGGCGAACTGCCGGACGCGGACCGGCCGTGGTTCTGGCCGGTCGCGGTCGCGGTGATGTTCGCGGCGGTGCTGCTGCGCCGCCGGTTCCCGTTGAGCGCGATGCTGGTGTCGGTCGGCGTCGCGCTCGTCACGCCGCCGTTCTGGGGCACGTCAGTCACCCTCTACACGGTCGCTTCGCTGCGCGGGCTCCGCTGGCCGACCGCGGTCGCGGTGCTGGCGGAAATCGGGCTGATGGTGTCGTTTTCGCGGCCGTCGAGCCTGCCGGACTGGAAGTCTTTCGGGCTCGCGCTCGTGATGATGGTCGTGGTCCCGACGCTGGCCGGACTCTGGATGCACCAGCGCGCGGCCTTGCTCGCTGCCCTGCGCGACCGCGCGGAACAGGCCGAACGCGAGCGTGACCTGCTCGGCGAGCGGGCCGTGACGGCGGAGCGGCGGCGGATCGCGCGCGAGATGCACGATGTCGTCGCGCACCGGGTCAGCATTGTCGCGCTGCAGGCGGGCGCGCTTTCCGTGCGGGCCAAGGACGACGAGACCGTGCAGCTCGCCGAGATCATCCGCGAATCGAGTTCCGCCGCGCTCAACGAGTTGCGCGACATCCTGCAGGTGCTCCGCGACGACGGTCCGGAACCGCGCTCGCTGCCGGACCCGACGTTGGGCGGCGTCCGCCAGCTCGCCGACGACCTCGCCGCCGCCGGCGCGCAGGTCCGCGCCGACCTGCCGGATCCGATGCCGGACGTGCCCGATCCGACCGGGCGCGCGGCGTACCGGATCGTGCAGGAGGCGCTCACGAACGCCGCGAAACACGCGCCTGGAACGACAATCGACGTGCGACTGTCCACTTCCGACGATGAACTGGTGGTCGAAGTGGCCAACCCGCTCGCCGATTCGGCCGGGCTGCCGGGCGCGGGATACGGGGTGATCGGCATGCGCGAACGCGCGACGCTGACCGGCGGGACGCTCCGCGCCGGTCCGGACGGCGCGGGCAGCTACCGGGTGCGGGCCGCGTTCCCGCTGCGAGCGGAGGAAACGTGCTGAAAATCCTGCTGATCGACGACGAGGTGCTCGTGCGCAGCGGCATCCGGATGATCCTGGAGTCCGATCCGGGGATCGAGGTGGTCGCGGAGGCCGGCGACGGTCGCGGAGTGCTCGCGCTGGTCCGCGAGCACCGGCCGGACCTCGTGCTCACCGACGTCCAGATGCCCGAGGTCGACGGTCTGGAGGTGACGCGCCTGGTCACCGCCGAACCGGACGCGCCCGCGGTGGTCGTGCTGACGACGTTCGACCTCGACGAGTACGTGCACGAGGCGCTTCGCCACGGTGCCACGGGATTCCTCCTCAAGGACACGCCGCCGCGCGAGCTGGTCAAAGCGATGCACGTGGTGGGCAGCGGCGAGGCGATGCTGTCGCCCTCGATCACCCGTCGGCTGCTGACGCACTTCGCCACCGCCGCCACGCCGACGCCCGCCCGCGCCCGGCTCGAACCGCTGACGCCGCGCGAACGCGAGGTCGCCGTGGCCGTCGCGCAGGGTTCGAGCAACGCCGAGATCGCCCGCGGGCTCGGGCTCAGCGAGGCGACTGTGAAGGTCCACTTGGGACGGATCATGGCCAAGACCGAGGCGGCGAACCGCACCCAGGTCGCGATTCTCGTGCACGACGCCGGGCTCGCCTGAATCGTTACCCCGCAACGGGTTGCCAGGTTCTATGCTCGACGCCGGGTCGGGGGGCCATTTCGAGGGGACCCCCATGCTGCCGCCGACCGGACCCAGCTACGAAGACGCGCCGCCACCGCCGCCGATGGAGCCGCGCGGCACCAACGGCTTCGCGATCGCGTCGCTGGTCCTTGCCCTCCCGGCGTTCAGCCTGCCGCTGAGCATCGCGTTCGGGATCATCGCGCTCCGCCAGATCCGCGTGTTCGGCAACCCGGGCCGCGGTCTCGCGATCGCCGGGCTGTCGATCAGCGGCGCGTGGCTGGCGGTGCTCCTGGTCGGGCTCGCGGTGGCCAGTCCTTCAGCGGACCCGCTGTTCCAGGCCAGCCCCGGCGACTGTTTCCGCTCAGGCACCAAGGCCAGCCCCGTCTCGTGCGAGGAGGCGCACGACATCGAGGTGTTCCGTCTGGCACCCAGCGGCGATTCGCTCGTCAACGCCTGCGCGGCCCAAGCCAAGGAGTACTTCGCCAGCAGCGTCCCGCCGGACTACGTTCACGTGAACGCACGGCAGCCGTCCACATCGGACTCACCAGATCAGCACACGGTGTGCACTTTGGAGACTGACTTCCCCACCACCGGCCGGGTCGTGCACTGACCGGTTAAGGCGCTCCCGGCGGCACGAACGGCAGTCCGCCGGGTGCGCCCGCCTCCGCCAGCGCCATCAGCATCCCGGTGTCCACTTCGGACTGAATCGCGTCCGCCAGCCGGTCCAGCATGTCCTCGCGCAAGTCCGCGAACCCCGGCGCACCTTCGGCGGCCTGCCACTCGACACCCGCCTGTGCCGCCGCTTCGGTAAGCCACGCACGACGGAACCCGTCGTTCTCCAACGCACCGTGCCACGTCGTGCCCCACACCGAACCGACGCGGTAACCGTCCAAAAACGACTCCGCGTCGGCCGGGGCGGCGCTGCCGTGGTGGATCTCGTACGCGTCCACCCGATGCCCGCGCCATTCGCCACTCGGGCGGCCGAGCACCTTCTCCCCCGCGAACGTCACGCGCGTCGGCAGCAGCCCCAGCCCTTCGACGAGACCGGCACCCGATTCGACATCGTCCTCAATGGACTCCGCGAGCATCTGGTACCCGCCGCAGATCCCCAGCACCGGACGCCCCGCCTTGGCCCGCGCGGTCACCGCATCCGCCAAACCTCGCGCACGCAACCAGTTCAGATCGTCCACAGTGGCCCGAGAGCCCGGCAACACAACCAGATCCGCGGCGGCAACGGTGTCCGGATCAGCAGTCAGGCTCACCGTCACGCCCGGCTCGGCCGCGAGCGCGTCCACGTCAGTGGCATTGGAAGCCCGCGGGAACCGGACCACTGCCACCCGCAACCCGCGTTGCGCGGCTTCGTGCCGCCATCCGGCTGCGGCGAGGGCGTCCTCGGAGTCGATCCACACGCGGTCCAGCCACGGCAGGACGCCCAGCACCGGCCGTCCGGTGACCTTCTCCAGGCTGTTCAACCCCGGCTGCAGCAACCCGACGTCGCCGCGGAATTTGTTGACCAGCCAGCCCGCCACCAAGGCTTGGTCCTCGGCCGACAGCAACGCGAGCGTCCCGAACATCGCGGCGAGCACCCCGCCGCGGTCGATGTCGCCGACCACCAGCACCGGCAGGGAAAACCGCCGCGCGAGGCCCATGTTGACGTAGTCGCCGGAGCGCAGGTTGATCTCCGCCGGACTGCCCGCGCCCTCGCAGACGACGAGGTCAAACCGTTGCCGCAACTGGGCGAACGCGTCGAAGGCGATCTCCGCGAGCCCGGCGCGGCCGGTCGCGTACTCCCCGGCTTCGAGGGTGCCGTACGGCTTGCCGAGCGCGATGACGTGACTGCGCCGGTCGCTGCCCGGCTTGAGCAGCACGGGATTCATCGCCGCTTCCGGCTCCGCCCGCGCGGCCCGCGCCTGCACCCACTGCGCGCGGCCGATCTCCGCGCCGTCCGCGCAGACCATGGAGTTGTTCGACATGTTCTGCGCCTTGAACGGGGCGACCCGCACCCCGCGCCGCGCGAACCACCGGCAGAGTCCGGCGGTGACCAGGCTTTTCCCGGCGTCGGAGGTGGTCCCGGCGATCAGCAGCCCGCTCATTTCGCCACCGTAATCCTTGCGCTCCGCGACCCGCTCATCGCGATCCCGGCCGAGACCGCCAACGCCGCCGCTCCCACCAGCCGCGACAACCGCACGGCTCGGCGCAGATCGCGCGCCCCCGGCGGACGTCCGTCACCCAGCGTGCCCCGGCGCTCGACCTCGCCGTGGTACGTATTCGTGCCGCCGAGCCGGATGTCCAGCGCCCCGGCGAACGCGGCCTCGACCTGGCCCGCGTTCGGGCTCGGATGCGCGCTCCCGTCCCGTCGCCAGGCACGCCAGGCCGACCGCGCGTGCCCGCCGGCCAACGGCGCGGACAGCACCGTCAGCACCGCGCCGACCCGTGCCGGCACCAGGTTGACCCAGTCGTCGGCGCGCGCGGCGAACCAGCCGAAATTGCGGTGCCGCGGCGAGCGGTAGCCGACCATCGCGTCGAGCGTGTTCACCGCGCGGTACCCGAGCAGGCCCGGCACGCCCGCGACCGCGCCCCACAGCAGCGGCGCGACCACCGCGTCGGACGTGTTCTCGGCGATCGATTCGGTGGCCGCGCGGGTCAGCTCGGCCGCGTCGAGGCCGGTGGCGTCGCGCGCGCAGAGGTGGCTGAGCCGCTGCCGGGCGGCGGGCAATTCACCCGATTCGAGTAATCGCGCCATTTCGTGCCCTTCCGCGGCGAGCCCGCGGCCGCCGAGGACGACCCACGTCGCGGCGGCGGTCAGGACAAATCGGACACCTGGCCGGTCCTGCACGGCTCGTTCGACAAGAAATCCCAGCCCGGCGACCGACCCCGCGCAGACCGCCGCGTAGGCCGCTCCGCGCGGCTTGGAATCGGCCCACCACCAGCGTTCCAGCTGGCCAGCGGCGGTGCCGAAGAGGGCGACCGGATGGCCCCGGCGCGGGTCGCCGAACCACGCGTCGGCGGCGTATCCGGCAACGATCCCGGCCGCCGCGGCGGATTGTCGGAGTGGCACGTGGCGAACCGTAGCGCTAGGGAGAGAATGCCGGGTATGACCAAGCTGACGCACCGGCTCGCCGGGTCTCTCGAAACCCTGGCGCAGGCCCTCCGCCGGTACGGACGCGACGACGGCAAGGTGCTCGTTCTCGGCGGGGTTCGCTCGGGCAAGTCGAGGCACGCGGAACGGCTCGTCGCGCACCACCCCCACCTCGTGTACGTCGCTCCCGGGCTGCCCCCGTCGGCCGACGACCCGGAATGGGCCGCCCGCGTCGAGGCGCACCGGGCCCGCCGCCCGCGCCATTGGACGACGGTCGAGACCACCGACCTGGCGACCGTGCTGCGCAACGCGACCAGCCCGTTGCTGATCGACTGTCTCGGCACCTGGCTGTCGCGCGTGCTCGACGAGGTCGGCGCGTGGACGGGCAAAACGGGCTGGGAGCGCAGACTGGACGACCGGCTCGAGGATTTCCTCGCCGCCTGGAGCCAAGCACGGGTGCCGATCGTCGCGGTCAGCAACGAAGTCGGCAGCGGTGTGGTGCCCGCAACGGTGTCCGGGCGGCTGTTCCGTGATGTGCTGGGCGCACTCAACAACCGGGTGTCCGCCGACAGCGACCGCGTTTCGCTCATCGTCGCCGGGCGGGCGCTCGACCTTCCGTGAGGAGCTAGCCGTGCCGCGTTTCGCCATCCCCGTCCCGGACGCCGCCGCCCGCGCCACCGCCCTGGAGCGGCTGGACGGCCTGGTCAAACCGGTCGGCTCGCTCGGCCGGCTGGAAGAACTCGCGGCGTGGCTGAGCGCCGCGCACGGCGTTGTCCCGCCGCGCCCGCTGGACGACGTCCGCGTGGTCGTCTTCGCCGGCGACCACGGGGTGTCGGCGCAGTCGGCGTACCCGCGCGAGGTGACGGCGGCGATGGTGCGGGTGTTTTTGGCCGGGCGGAGCGGGGTGACGGTGCTCGCGGCGCAGGTCGGGGCTTCCGTGCGGGTCGCCGACATCGCGGTCGACTGGGACGCCGCGGACGTTCCCGACGAAGTCACCGCCCACAAGATCCGCCGCGGTTCGGGAGCCATCGACGTCGAAGACGCTTTGGCCCCCGGCGAGGCGCTTGCGGCTTTTGAGGCGGGTCGCGCTATCGCTGCTTCGGAGTCCACTGCGGACGTTCTCATTCCTGGCGACATGGGCATCGGCAACACGACTGTCTGTGCGGTGGTGGTGGCTTCGGTTTTGGGCCTGCCCGCTGCCGAGGTGGTCGGGACCGGGACTGGCGTGTCGGGGGAGGCTTTGGAGCGCAAGACTTCGGTCGTTGCCGCTGCTCTCGCACGCCGCTCCGTGACGGATGCTTTCGACCGCCTGACCGCCCTGGGCAGCGCCTGCCTCGCCGCGACGGCCGGGTTCCTCGTGGAAGCTGCGGTCCGCGGGATCCCGGTGGTGCTGGACGGGATTTTCTCCGCGACGGCCGCGTTGGTGGCCCGGGACATCGCGCCGGGTGCGGAGCAGTGGTGGCTGGCCGGGCACCGTTCGACGGAGCCCGCGCAAGCGTTTGCTTTGAAGGCTTTGGGGTTGACGCCGATCCTGGACCTGGGCCTGCGGCTCGGGGAAGGCAGCGGGGCGGTGCAGGCCGTGCCGACGCTGCGGGCGGCGCGCGCGGTGATCGCGGAGATGGGTTTGCTGGCGGACCTCGGGTGACGGGTTTGTTCGGGGCACGGGGTTTGCCGGGGTCGGGGTCCGGTCTTCGTACTGCGGTTCGGAGCGGCCGTTGGGCCGGGATTCGGTCGGCGGCCCGGCTTGAGATTCGAGCCGGTATTCGGCACCGGGCTCGGGGGGCGGACCGGCTCGGAGTTCGCTTCGCCGGGGGCCGCCCCAATGTGGCATTGGGTGCATCTCACGCACCCAATGCGGCGTTGGTTGCGTTCCGCGCACCCAATGCGGCATTCGGTGCATCCCACGCACCCAATGTGGCATTCGGTGCATCCCACGCACCCAATGCGGCGTTGGTTGCGTTCCGCGCACCCAACGCGGCATTCGGCGCATCCCACGCACCCAATGCGGCGTTGGTTGCGTTCCGCGCATCCAACGCGGCATTCGGCGCATCCCACGCACCCAACGCGGCATTGAGGCGCGAGCCGTGACGCCGCCGCTGAGCGACGGCATCCGCTTGGCCGTAGGCACCCTGACCACCGTCCCGGTCCCCGCCCCGCGCGTGATCGATCGGCGGGTCGCGGGCGTGGCGATGGCACTCGGCCCGCTCGCCGCGCTCCCGCTCGCCGCGGTGGCGGGGCTCATCGTGGCGGGCGGGGTCGCGATCGGACTCCCCGCGCTGGCCATCGCCGCGTTGGCGCTGGGTGCGGTAGCACTGGGCAGCCGCGGACTGCACCTCGACGGCCTAGCCGACACCGCGGACGGACTCGGCGCCTCCTACGACCGCGCGAAAGCCCTCGACGTCATGCGTCGCGGCGACTCCGGGCCGACGGGGGTCGCGACGCTGCTCTTCGTCCTGCTCGTCCAAGCCGGCGCGCTGACCGGCGCGATCGCGCACGGACACGGGATCGCCGCCGCAGTCCTGTCCGTCCTCTGTGGACGGTGTGTGCTCTCGCTGTGCTGCGCACGAGGGGTCCCCTCGGCCCGGCCGGAGGGATTGGGCGCGACGGTCGCCGGATCGGTTCCGGTAGTCATGGCCGCCGTGGTGTTCGTGCTCGCGGCGGGGTGTGCCGCGGTGACGCCGGGATTGCCGTGGTGGCGTGGGGTTCTCGCGGTGGTGCTTGGTTACGCGGCGGCAGCGGTGTTGCTGGCCCGGTGCGTCCAGCGCATCGGCGGGGTAACCGGCGACGTCCTCGGCGGGTGCGTCGAGGTGGCGGTGGCCGCGACGTTACTGGCGAGCGCCTGAATCAGGAAAGCACTTCCCCGGGTGACCCACACGAGGATCTCGCCGACATCCGGCACCAAGGCGCGCCGGGGAAACACACCGCTCACATCGCGTACGGGACGGCATCGGGCACCGCGAGATCAACGCTCAGCCAACCCGGAGCCCAGGTCTCGACGACTTCCGCGCGAGCAGCACCGGATGACCGGCCAGGACCCGGCGCAGCACCGCACGTTCAGCCGAGTTCAGCGTCATACCAGGAACTCCTCGATCCACGCCCCCTCCGTACGCACCGAATCCGCACGCACCCGCCGCGCGAAGTCGTCGATTGCCTGCCAGCCGTCGGAGACGCGGCAGATCCGCAGCGACCACCGTGCTTCCAGCGAAAGCGACAGGAACTCGAAGTCGCGCCGGTCCGCCTCCGAGCTTGCCTTCCACGTCCGCAGCGCCACGGCGAGTTCCGCCACCGGGAACGACTGCCAGGCACAAAGGACGGTCCCGTCGTCCACGACCTCCAGGTCGGCTTCGACGTTGACGAAGACGTCGCCCGAACTCCGGTAATTCAGATCCGAAGTGTCGAAACGGGAGTACGTGAACTCCACCGTCGCCCCCTGCACCAAAGACACCCAAATCCCCCAGAACGCCATCCTACCGGCAAAGGCCGGGCAGTCCCAGGCTGCGACGCGAGCACGACTCGTGTTACCAAGGGAGTGTCCGCGACGTATGACCGAGGGGACCTCGTGGCACCCAGCTCACCCGTATCCGCGCGCCTTACTCGGCGCCGGCTGTTCCAGTTGTCCGCCGGTTTTTCGGTTCTCGCCACTGCTGCCTGCGGTTCGGCACCGGACAGTCCAGCTCCGAACACTGCCGCGCCCAAGGCGGACGGGGCGCTCGGGGCGAATTTCAACGCCGATCCGGACACCATGGGCTGGGACGAGCTCAAGCGGTCCGCCGCGAAGTGGGTGCGCGGGTTCACCGCGATGCCCGATCTGGACAAGCACGACGCCGCCGAAAACCCGACGATCAAGACGTTGCTGCAGGCGGCCGATCGCCAGTACGGCACCGTGCTGTCGCTCAAGTTCCCGTACTTTCCTGATTCCCATAAACCGATTCCGCGCCCGGGAACTCCGGCGATGCGGGCCGATCTCGCGCGGGTCGACAAGGTGCTGCCCGCGGTCATGGACAAGGTCGACATCCTCGTGATCGGCAATGAGCCGTTCATCGAATGCCCGAAGTCCGACTGGAACAACGGCGCGCTCAACGAATTCTACGAGACTATCGCCGCCCAGGTGATCAAGCAGCGCGAGGGAAAGACGCTCCTGTACATGGGAGCGCTCAACAACCTCGAGGATCCTCAGTGGACCGGCGCGGGCACCGAGCGCTGGCTGAAGTACGTCCGCGAGACGCCGGAAATCGAAGGCACCGACCTCCATCCGCACGTCGGTGCACCGGACCAGGTTCAGGCGTTTCTCGATTACACCCTGCCCAAGCTGGGCGGCAAGAAGTTCCTCGTCACCGAATTTTCGCTGGTTCAGCTGTGGAAGAAGCACCTCACCGATCGAATCTCGGCCGAATACGCGGACAAGTATCACGTGCCCAAAGACACCAAGGTCTGGCAGGTCATCCGCAACGCGCTGCATCAGCCGTTCCCCAAGGCGCGGTGGGACGATTTTCTCCGCACCAGTCCGTGGTTCGAGCACAACAAGAACTTCCTGACCGACCAGATGGCGAAGTTCCGTGCGACCGGCAAGCTCGCTGTCGCTGCCTACGGGATCGATCAGGGCATTGCCGCGCTCAAGGGCGCGGACTTCGGTCCGGATACGCCGCCGTGGTTGCTGAACAGCGTGTTCGCGCGGGCGACCGTCCAGAAGAATCCCGACGGCACCGCAGCGCCGAATTACGCTTGGCTTGAGGAATTCACTGCGCTCCAGAACCATTAGTCAGCGCGGCAAGGAAAGCATCCGTCGTTGCTCGGTCGCGGACTGCGATGCGCAGGTGGTCTGGGCCCAACCCTGGAAAGGTGTCGCCTCGGCGGACGGCGTAGCCTGCTTCGCGCAGTCGCAATCGGACGTCCGCGCCGCCAGGGACGCGGATCAGCACGAAGGGGCCGCGCGGGATACCGAGTACGGGGATTCCCCGTACGGACAGGCCGGATTCCAGGTAGTCGCGGTCGGCTTCCGCGGCGGCGGCTAGCTTTTCGGCTTCTTCCAGAGCGGCGGGGCGGCAGCAGGCGACCGTCGCGACAGCGGCCAAAGTGGACACTGACCAGGGTGGTTGCACCGTGCGCAAGCGCGCGATCAGCGATGGTTCGCCGAGGACGTATCCGGCACGCAAGCCTGCCAAGCCCCACGTCTTGGTGAGGCTTCGCAAGACTACGACGCCTGGGATCCGTTCTCCGGCAAGGCTTTCGACCTCTCCGGGGACGGCGTCGAGGAAGGCTTCGTCGACCACGAGCGTCCGGCCGGGGCGCGCCAGGGCACGCACGGAAGCGGCTGGGTGCAGGACCGAGGTCGGGTTGGTCGGATTGCCGAGGAAGACCAGATCGGCGGAAGCGGGCACCAGCGACGGATCTAGCCGGTAGCCGTCCACTTCAGACAGGATGACCCGGTCGACCGAGTGTCCGGCGGCGCGCAAAGCGGCTTCCGGTTCAGTGAATTGCGGGTGGACCACCACTGGATGCTTGGCCGGAAGCGAGGCCAGCAGCGTGAATGCTTCCGCGGCACCGGCGGTTACCAGCACGTCGGCGAAATCCCGGCCGTGTCGGGCGGCGACGGCCTCTGCGGCGCGGGTGGGGTCTGGGTAGGCGGCCAGGTCGTCCAGGGCGGCAGCGAGTTCCGCGCGAAGCCAGGCGGGTGGGGCCGGGAGCCGGACGTTCACGGCGAGGTCGACGAGGCCGTCGCCGACTTCGCGGTCGCCGTGGTGGTGGAGGTCGTAATCAGCCATGGACCACTGCCAGGGAATGCGCACGCACCCGGGACGCGAAACGGTCCGCCAGCTCGGGATGCCCGGCCCAATGGACGTGCAAGTAGGAAGCGTGCAGCGATTCCGAAGCGAATCCGTCCAGGGTGCGATCCCAGCCCCACGCGGCGGTTTCCCCGTGTGCGGGAGTGATTTCGGTGCGATGGAATTCGTGTCCGGTGACCCGCTGTCCGGCTGCTGCCAGCACATTGTCCGCCACCGAGACAGCCCGGCGGTAACCTAGTTTCCCGCGCGAAGTCATGGTCGCGTCCGCGGCGACGGCACCGACCATCGGCAGGCCGTCCAGTGAACGGCACAGGTACAGCAAGCCTGCGCACTCCGCGCTGACCGGCATGCCCGCGTCGATAGCCGCACCGACGGCCGCGAGCAGTTCCACATTGGACGAAAGCTCGGCGGCATGCACTTCCGGGAAACCGCCACCGAAGTACAGGCCAGCACAGCCCGGCGGTAAAACCTTGTCCCGCAACGGGTTTATGTCCACTACGTCGATGCCGCGAGCGGCCAGCAGTTCAAGATTCTCGGCGTAGCGGAAGGTGAACGCCGGACCGCCAGCGGCGGCGATGGTCGCACGTGGACCGTCGAAAACGGGGCCTGGATTCCACAAAGGACCAGTCAGCGCGGGAGCACTCCGCGCTACCCGCACGACGGCTTCGAGGTCGACCCCGGCAGCGACCCAGGCCGCCAGTTCCGGCAGCATCCGCTGCGACTCCGCGGCCCGCTCGGCGGCCGGGACCAGGCCGAGATGACGGCTCGGCGCGTGCACGTTTTCGTTGCGCCGCAACGCACCCAGCAACGGCACGCCCGTGGCCTCCAGTGCGGTGACGATCTCGTCCTCGTGCCGCTGCGAGCCCAGTTTGTTCAGGATCACCCCGGCGAGCCGGACGCGAGTGTCGTACTGCGCGAACCCCAGCACGGTCGCCGCGACGCTGCGCGAGGCCGCGGAAGCATCGACGACGAGCACGACCGGGGCGTCGAGCAGCCGCGCGACGTGGGCGGTCGACGCGTAGCCTTCGGTGCCCAAAGCGCCGTCAAACAGGCCCATCACGCCTTCGATCACGGCGATGTCCGCGCCCGCGGAACCGTGGCGCAGCAACGGAACCAGGGTGTCCTCGCCCTGCAGGAACGGGTCGAGGTTCCGCGCGGGACGGCCGGTGGCCAGCGAGTGGTAGCTGGGGTCAATGAAGTCCGGGCCGACCTTGTGCCCGGACACGGTGTGCCCGGCGCTGCGCAACGCGGCCATGAGCCCGGCCGCGATGGTGGTTTTGCCGTGCCCGGACCCGGGCGCGGCAATGACGACCCGTGCTACCACTCGATCCCCCGCTGGCCCTTCTGCCCGGCGTCCATCGGGTGCTTCACCTTCGTCATTTCAGTGACCAGATCGGCGGCTTCGATCAGCTCCGGCGGCGCATAGCGGCCGGTGATCACGACGTGCTGGTGCCCGGGCCGCGAGGCCAAAGCGGACACTACGTCGTCGACCTCGAGCCAGCCCCATTTGAGCAGGTAGCTGAATTCGTCCAGGACATAGAAATCGTGCGTTTCGGCGGCGAGCCGGCGCTTGATTTCCGCCCAGCCTTCCCGGGCGTTGGCGGCATGGTCCTCTTCGGACCCCTGCTTGCGCGACCAGCTCCAGCCCTCGCCCATTTTGTGCCATTCGACCGGACCGCCCTGCCCGGTGTCGTCGTGCAGCTTCCCGAGCGCCTTGAACGCGGCTTCCTCGCCGACGCGCCATTTCGCCGACTTCACGAACTGGAACACGCCGATCGACCAGCCCTGGTTCCACGCGCGCAACGCCATTCCGAACGCAGCGGTGGATTTCCCTTTCATCTCGCCGGTGTGCACGGCGAGCAGCGGACGGTTGCGGCGCTGCCGCGTGGTGAGCCCGTCCTTCGGCACGACAGCCGGTTTTCCCTGTGGCATCAGGCAGCCCTCCCCGTCCGTTCGCGCACTGCCGAGGCCAGCGATTCAGCGGCCACATCGGACAGTGGCACGTGCTCGGCTCCCAAGTGTCCCGCCAATTCCGCGGCCAGGCCAAGCCGCATCCGGCCGGTCTCGCAGTCCATCACGATCGTCGTCACGTCGGTGAGCAAGCCCGCCGCGGCCTTGGCGCGCGCGACCGCGTCGGAGCCGCTCGTGGCGCGGCCGTCGGTGACGAGCACCAGCAACGGCCGACGCCGCGGATCGCGGATCGCTTCGACCCGCAGCACTCGCGCGGCTTCCAGCAATCCCTCGGCGAGCGGCGTGCGTCCGCCGGTCGGCAAACCGTCCAGCCGGGCGGCGGCGGCTTCAACGCTGATCGTCGGCGGGAGCGCCAGTTCGGCGTCCGCGCCACGGAACGTGACGAGACCGACCTTGTCCCGCCGTTGGTAAGCGTCCAACAGCAGGGAAAGCACCGCGGTCTTCACTTCCCGCATCCGTGCTCGCGCGCCCATCGAGCCCGACGCGTCCACACAGAACAGCACCAGATTGCCTTCGCGGCCCTCGCGCAGCGCGAACCGCAGGTCCGGCGAGCGCACCTCCAAGCCTGGTCCGGACCGGCCCCGCGTCTGCTGATGCGGCGCGGCGGCACGGATCGTCGCGACCAGGTGCGGACGTCCGTCCCGCACGCTGGGCGGCTGCACGCCGATCGTCCGGCCGGTGTCGGTGATGGCGCGCGACCGGCGGCCGCGCTCGCCCTCGCCAGTGCCCTTCACCCGGAATACCCGTGCGCGAAACGTATCCCCGGCACCGACCGTCTTCTGCGGCGAAGACCCATTGCCCGACGGCTCGGAAGGCCCGGAAGGCGGAGCGCCCTCGGAAGGGCCGCCGTCGTCCGGAATCGGCCCGCCGTCGTCCGGGCCAGGCCCGCCGCCGGAAGGACCGTCGTCGTCCGGCCCCTCAGGAGGTCCCTCGGGGGGCGGCTGAGAATCCTCCAACGCCTGTTCCAGCTGCTCCTCGGAAATCCCCGGTGCGTCAAACGGATTCCGCCGCCGCCGATGCGGCAGCGCGAGCCGCGCCGCGACCCGGATGTCCTCCGTAGTCACCTCGCCACGTCCGGCCCACGCCGCGTGCGCGACCGCCGTCCGCGCCGTCACGATGTCCGCGCGCATGCCGTCGACCTCGAACGACGCGCACACCTCGGCGATCTGCCGCAGCGCCTCGTCCGGCAGCTTCACCGAGGGCAAAAGCCGTTGCGCCGCCTCGATCTCCGCCGCCAACGCCGCGTCCGACGCGGCGTAACCGTCCGCGAAACCGTCCGGATCCGCTTCGTAGGCAAGGCGTCGCCGGACGACCTCGACGCGCTGCTCCGGATCCCGGCTCGACGCGACCTCCACGGTCAGCCCGAAGCGGTCGAGCAGCTGCGGCCGCAGCTCGCCTTCCTCCGGGTTCATCGTCCCGATCAGCACGAACCGCGCCGCGTGCGAGACGGAAACGCCCTCGCGCTCGACTGTCGCGCGGCCCATCGCCGCCGCGTCGAGCAGCGTGTCCACCAGGTGGTCGTGGAGCAGGTTGACCTCGTCGACGTACAGCAGCCCGCGATGCGCGGCGGCCAGCAGGCCGGGCTGGTAATCGGTGACGCCCTCGGCCAGCGCCTTCTCCAGGTTCAGCGAGCCGACGACCCGGTCCTCGGCCGCGCCGACCGGCAGTTCCACCAGCCGAGCCGGCCGCCGGTGCGCGGGAACGCCCGCCGCGTGCGGGCCGTCCGGGCACGCCGGGTCCGGGCTCACCGGGTCGCACGAGAACCGGCACCTGTCCACCACGTCGACGCCCGGCAGCAGCCCGGCGAGCGCGCGCACCATGGTCGACTTCGCGGTGCCCTTCTCGCCCCGCACCAGCACCCCGCCGACCGCGGGCGAGATCGAGGACAGGACGAGCGCCAGACGCAGGTCCGGCATCCCGACGACAGCGGTGAACGGATAGGGCTTCAAGAGCACTCCCTCGTGGGTCGGCGTCCGGCCGATCATCGCACAGGCAAGCTCTCGCTTAGGGTGGGAAATCGTGCGCGAAGAATCACCCCTGACTGTGGTCGGGATCGGGGCCGACGGGTGGGCCGGGCTCACCCCCGCGGCCCGCGACGCCGTGCGGCGGGCGGACGTCGTGCTCGGCGCGGAACGGCAACTGAAATCCTTGCCCGAAGACCTCCGCACGCAACCTTGGCCCAGCCCGCTGTTGCCCGCGCTCGACGAGATCCTGAGCGAGCAGATCGGGCAAGTGTGTGTGCTGGCCAGCGGTGATCCGTTCCTGTCCGGCATCGCCGCTACCCTCCGCGACCGCGGCTACGCGCTCGAAGTCCACCCTTCCGTTTCCTCAGTGACACTGGCCCGCGCGCGGCTCGGCTGGGCGTTCGAGGAAACCGAGGTCGTGACGGTCGTCGGCCGCGCCGTCCACCGCGTCGCGCGAGCGCTGGCACCTAACCGGAAACTGCTGGTCCTGGGCGGTTCCGCACCAGAACTGCGCGAGCTGCTCAAAGCCCGCGGCTACGGCGATTCCGCCCTTACCGCCTTGGAAAACCTCGGCGCGGACGACGAACGGATCTCCGACGGCTGGACCCACGACCCCGGCCCGCTCACCGTCTTCGCCGTGCTCTGCAACGGCCCCGGCTTCCCGCTCATCGGTCTCCCCGACGACGCCTTCGAGCACGACGGCCAGCTCACCAAACGCGACCTCCGCGCGTCCGCTCTCGCCCGCCTCGCGCCCAACCCAGGCGAACTCCTCTGGGACGTCGGAGCGGGCGCGGGCAGCATCGGCATCGAATGGTCCCGCGCGCATCCGCTGAACCGCGCCGTCGCGATCGAACGCGATCCGGCGCGCGCCGAACGCATCCAGCGCAACGCCAATACCCTTGGCGTACCGGAATTACAGGTGGTCACCGGCCCGGCGCCCGAAGCGCTGACCGAACTCCCCCGTCCGGACGCGATCTTCATCGGCGGCGGCCTGACCGTGCCCGGCGTCCTCGGCCAGTGTGTCGAAACCGACGCCCGGATCGTCGCGCACGGTGTCACCCTCGAAGCCGAACAGATCCTCGCCGCCGCCTACGCCCGGCACGGCGGGGAGCTGCAACGGATCTCCGTGGAGCACGCGAAACCGCTCGGCGGGTTCACCGGATGGACGCCGTCCCGGGCAGTCACGCAGTGGAGCTGGAAATGACCGTTTACTTCATCGGCGCCGGACCGGGCGCGGCCGACCTGATCACCGTGCGCGGCCGCGACCTGCTCGCGCGCTGCCAGGTGTGCCTGTACCCGGGCAGCATGACGCCGACCGACCTGCTCGCCTACTGCGCGCCGAACGCCGAGCGCGTCGACACCGCGAATCTCAGCCTCGACCAAATCACCGCGAAGCTGATCGACGCGCATCGAGCCGGGCACGACGTCGCCCGGCTGTGTTCGGGAGATCCGTCGCTGTACAGCGCGGTCGCCGAGCAGGTGCGGCGGCTGGAACCGGCAGGTGTGCCGTACGAGATGGTGCCCGGCGTTCCGGCTTTCGCCGCGTCCGCCGCTGTGCTCGGCCGCGAACTGACCGTCCCGGGTATCGGGCAGAGCCTCGTGATCACGCGCGCGCAGGCGAGGTCCACCGCGATGCCGGACACCGAAACGCTGGCGAATTTCGCCCGCTCCGGCACGACTCTCGCGCTGCACCTGGCGATCAACCACATCGAGCGCGTCACCGAAGAACTCGCCGGGCACTACGGCGAGGACTGTCCCGCCGCCGTCGTCGCGTTGGCCAGCCAGCCGGGGGAAACGGTGGTCCGCGGCACGCTCTCCGATATCGCCGGTCAAGCGCGATCCGCCGGAATGACCCGCGCGGCCACGATTTTCGTCGGACGGGTCCTCGCCGCGGGCGGATTCCCGGACAGTTTCCTGTATTCGAGCACCCGCGATCGGGCGAGCCAACCGGAGTCGTTGTGACCGAACTGCGCTGGGGCCTGCTGGCCACCGGGACTATCGCCGCCGAATTCGCCGCTGGCGTCGAGCAAAGCCGCCACGGCGTGCTCGCCGCAGTGGCCTCGCGCACTGCCGAGCGGGCGCGCGATTTCGCGACCAGGTACGAAATTCCGAAGGCGTACGGCAGCTACGAGGAGCTCCTCGCTGACCCGGACGTCGACGCGGTCTACGTCGCGACTCCGCACGCGCAGCACGAGGAATGGGCGATCCGCGCCATCGAAGCGGGCAAACACGTGTTGTGCGAGAAGCCGCTCACGATCGCCGCGCCTGAAGCGGAGAAAGTCATCGATGCCGCGCGCCGCAACGACGTTTTCCTCATGGAAGCGTTCATGTACCGGCTCCACCCGCAGACCCGGCGGCTGGTCGAGCTGATCGAATGCGGCGCGATCGGCGAAGTCCGGGCGGTGGACGTCACGTTCAGCTTCGACTCCGACGAGAACGACGCGGCCCGCCTCGGCGACCCCGCGCTCGGCGGCGGCGGAATCCTCGATGTCGGCTGCTACTGCACCTCCCTGGCCCGGCTGGTTTCCCAGGCCGCGACGGGAATTCCAGCAGTGGAGCCGACGCGCGTCACCGGCATGGCGCGGCTCACCGAAAGCGGCGTCGATGAGTTCGCGATGGGCCTGCTGCGGCTGCCCGGCGACATCATCGCCCAGCTGTCCTGCGGTTACCTGCTCACGCAGGACGACCACATCCGCATCTACGGCACCACCGGCCAGCTCTATGTACCGAAGCCCGCGTGGATCCACGAATTGCGCGCGCCGGGCGTGTCGACGATCGTGCTGACTCCGTCGGACGGCGAGCCGGAGGTCATCGAAATCGAAGCCACCCAAGGGGTTTACGCGCGGGAAGCGGATTACGTCGCCGCGCACGTCGCGGACCGGCAAGGCCCGGAGCTGACCTGGGCGGAGACGCTCGCCAACATGCGCACCCTCGACCGGTGGCGCACGGCTGTCGGATACGGGCGATGACCGTCCTGATCCTGGGCGGCACCGCGGAAGCCCGCGACCTCGCCGCCCAACTGCACGAACGCGCCGTCAAGGCGGTCTCGTCGCTGGCCGGACGTGTCACGCGACCCCGCCTGCCCGTTGGCGAAGTGCGGATCGGCGGGTTCGGCGGCGTCGACGGCCTCACCACCTGGCTGCGCGAAAACGGTGTGCGGGCAGTGGTCGACGCCACGCATCCCTTCGCGGAACGCATCGGCGCCAACGCTTTCCACGCCTCCCGAGCCGCGGGCATTCCGCTCCTAAGACTCGCGCGCCCCGGCTGGCAGCCGACGGAAGACGACCGCTGGCATTGGGCCGCCGACCTCGAAGAAGCCGCCACGCTCCTGCCCGGCCTCGGCACCCGCGTGTTCCTCACCAGCGGCCGTCAGGGCTTGGCCGCATTCGCCGACCTCGACCCGCTGTGGTTCCTGATCCGCTGCGTCGACCCGCCCGCCCAGCCGCTGCCGCGCCAGCACGAGGTGGTGCTCGACCGCGGCCCGTACCGCCTCGACGACGAGCGCGCGCTGATGACCGAGCACGACATCGACGTCCTGGTCACCAAAGACAGCGGCGGTGCGATGACCGGCGCGAAGCTGGCCGCCGCGCGGGAACTCGGCCTGCCGGTGGTCGTCGTGCGCCGTCCGCCCCGACCGTCCACAACGGAAACCGCGGACGTAGCCGCCGCTGTCGAATGGGTGCTCAACCAATGAATGAACTGTTTTACGACGTCCTGCACCGCCGCCGCGACGTCCGCGCCGAGTTCACCGGCGAACCGGTCGACGACGCCGTCCTCACCCGGGTGCTCGAGGCCGCGCACGCCGCGCCGAGCGTCGGGATGAGCCAGCCATGGGACTTCGTGCTGGTCCGCGACCCCAGCACACGCGAGGAATTCGCCCGCCACGTGCACGAGGAGCGCGACGTGTTCGCCGCGTCCCTGGACGGCGAGCGCGCGGACACCTTCGCCAAGATCAAGGTCGAGGGCATCCGCGAATCGAGCCTCGGCATCGTCGTCACCTACGACGAGCAGCGCGGCGCCCCGGCTGTGCTCGGCCGGCACGCGATCGCCGACGCCGGGCTGTACTCGGTGTGCCTGGCGATCCAGAACCTGTGGCTGGCCGCGACGGCGGAGGGACTCGGCGTCGGGTGGGTGAGTTTTTACCGCGAACCCGCGCTCGCGAAGCTGCTCGGCATCCCCGATGGGATCCGCCCGGTGGCCTGGCTTTGTGTAGGACCGGTAACGAATCTGGCCGAGGTCCCCGACCTGGAACGGCACGGCTGGCGCAGCCGCGCGCCGCTGGCCAGCGCGGTACACCACGAGCGCTTCACCCCGCGCGACGAGGGGTCAGCGCAACGGCGTCACCAGTGACCCAATAGATTCCCTCTAATGCGTCCGATTGCCGTAGTGCTGGGGTTGCTTTCGGCGCTGTGCGCCCTGGCCTATCCCTTCCTGCCGGTCGTGCAGGACACCGCGGAAGTCGTCTGGCCCACCGCCTCCGACACGCGTTCCGTCAACGCGCCCTTGACCGGGTACTGGGCACAGGACCTGAAGGCCGAACTGCCCTGCGAGACGATCCGCTCGCTCGACGCGCGCACGAACGGCCCCGCGCTGCTGTTCTCGACCGTCCCGGACGGGCGCACCGGCAAGCACGCGGCCAACGGCGTCGGCCTGCAACTGCGCGTCGACAACGGCGTGCTGCTCGCGTCCAGCCAGGGCCAGCAGATCTCGCAGCAGCCGCTCCCGCAGACCGGCTGCTCGGTCACGCTCGACTCGGACGCGACCCAGATGACGCTCTCGGTCGGCAAGACCCCGATCTTCCACACCACCGGCGACGTCCGGCCGCGCGTGCTCGGCATCTACTCCTCGATCACCTCCGCGCGCGACCCGATCGCCGGGCTGCACGTGTCGGTCGTCCCGGACACCCGCTACCAGACCTCGCCGACCACGCTGAAGATCGTCGTCGGCATCCTCGCCGCGCTGTCGTTCCTCGGCTGCCTGATCGCGGTGTGGCGGATGGACTCCGGCTTCGCACGCCGCGCGCCGCGCTGGGCCCCGGTCGGCTGGTGGCGGCTCACCGGCCGCGACGCGACGGTGTTCGGCGTGCTCGGCGCGTGGGTCTTCATCGGGCCGGTGACCTCCGACGACGGCTACATCCTCACGATGGCCAGGGTCACCGAGGCCACCGGATACCTCACGAACTACCACCGCTGGTTCGGCGTCGCGGAGGCCCCGTTCGGCTGGTTCTATCACCTGTACGAGCTGATGACGCACGTCAGCACGGTGCCGCCGTGGATCCGGCTGCCCTCGTACCTGCTCGGCGTGATCAGCTGGCTGCTGATCAGCCGCGAGGTGATGCCGCGCCTGGGCACCCAGGTCCGCCGCAGCCGCGCGGCCGGCTGGGCCGCCGCGGCCGTGTTCCTGGTCTGGTGGATGCCCTACAACAACGGCGTCCGGCCGGAACCGGTCGCCGCGCTCGGGTCGCTGCTGGCGATCTGCGCGGTCGAACGCGCGCTGGTCACCCGCCGGCTGCTGCCGCTGTGCCTCGGCCTGACCGCGGCCGCGTTCACCCTGGCCGCGACGCCGACCGGGCTGATCGCGGTCGCCCCCTTCCTGGTCGCCGGGAAACCGCTGTTCAAGCTGGTCCGGCAACGGTCGTCGAGCGGCTGGCTGCCGATGCTCGCGCCGATCCTCGCGTCCGGCTTCCTGGTGCTCGTGGTGATGTTCGCCGACCAGACGTTCGCGACGGTCCAGGAGGCCACCCGCATCCGCACCGCGGTCGGCCCGAACCTGTCGTGGTTCCAGGAACTCGCGCGGTACCAGTTGCTGTTCGAGAACCTGCCGGACGGCTCCGCTCCACGCCGCTTCCCGGTGCTGCTCGTGCTGCTCTGCACGGTCACCTGCCTCGTGGTGCTGCTGCGCCGGGGCCGGATCCCCGGTGCGGCGCTCGGGCCGAGCCGTCGGCTGATCGGCACCACCGCGTTGTTCTTCCTGCTGCTCGCACTGACCCCGACGAAATGGACGCACCACTTCGGCGCGTTCGCCGCGGTCGGCGCGTCGATGGCGGCGCTCACCGCGTTGGCGACCAGTTCGACGGTGCTGCGCTCCAACCGCAACCGCGCGGCGTTCCTAGCGGTGTTGCTGGTGGTCGGCGCACTCGCCGCGACCGGGCCGAACGCGTACTGGTTCGTCTCGAAGATCGGGGTGCCGTGGACGACCGGCGCACCCTCGATCGGCGGCATCCCGCTGTCGACGATCCTGCTCGGGGCCGCCGCCGTCGCCGGGATCTACGCGTTCGTGGAGAACATCCGCGCGCACCGGCCAGGACCGGCGCCGCAGGAAGGCCGGAGCCGGTCGCTGCGGCTCGGTTCGCTGTCGCTGGTCGTGGTCTGCGGCCTGGTCGCCGCGGGCGAGATCTACACGATGGGCGCGGCGATCTACTTCCAGCGCGACAGCTACAGCCTCGGCGCGGCCAACATCGGGCACCTGTTCGGCAAGAGCTGCAACCTGTCCGACCACGTGATGGTGGAGCGCGACGCGGCGAAGAGCATCCTGCACCCGCAGCCCGACCAGCGGACCGTGCCGGAAAAACCGGTCACGCAGAACCCGCCGAACCCGCTGCCGAATCCGGACCAGGACAACGGCCGCGTCCAGACCGGCTTCCACACCAGCCCGGTCGACGACAAGGACCCGCTGGCCGAGCCGCCGCACGGGTTCAAGCAGGACCAGGTCCCGATGTGGAGCAGCTACCTCGACACCCAGACCCGCGCCGGACGGCTGCGCAGCGACTGGTACGCGCTCACCGACCGCACCGAGAACGGCCAGATCGTGGTCGCCACCGCGAGCCAGCCGAGGCGGCCGGCGTCGGTGAGCCTCGAGTACGGCGTCAACACTCCCGAAGGCGTGCGCGTGCTGCGCAGCCAGTTCGCGCTCCCGCCCGGCGCGGGCACCGGCGGCTGGAACGACACCCGGATCAACCTGCGCGACCTGCCGCCGGAGACCACGTCGGTGCGGATCGTGATGGTGGACAACGACCTCACCGAGGACGGCTGGATCGCCGCGTCCGCGCCGCGCGTGCCGACGTTCACCACGCTCACCGACAAGCTGGCGGGCAAATCGGTGTACATCGACTGGCCCGCGTCGTTCGTGTACCCGTGCGCGAACCCGGTCACCTCGCACGACGGCATCTCCGCGATGCCGGACTACCGCATCACCCCCGGCCAGCTCGCCGACGAGGCGAAATGGGCGTCCAGCACCAACGGCGGCCCGAACGGCTGGCTCGAGGAGATCGCGGACGAGCCCGAGGTGCCGAGCTATCTGAACGGGCAGCCGTACCAGTCGTGGGGCCAGCTGCTGCAGATCGAGCCGTATACGACCGGGGTGGCGCCGACGGTGCGGCACGGGGAGAAGACGGTGTGGGGCTGGTGGTCGCCTGGGCCCGGGCCTTCGCAGCCGAACGGCAAGGACCCGACGCGCTAGGACGTCGTGAGTGGCGATGCCGGTTCTAACC
>NZ_JBSFNS010000029.1:0-89844 GCF_053587275.1 Amycolatopsis sp. NPDC003676 | reverse complement strand
GCGACGTCGAGGCCGCCGCGGCCGCCGTCCCGCAGATCCGCACCTGCGCGGCGGTCGCCCGGACGGACGCCGACGGCCGAGTCGCGCAGCCGCGGTACAGCCGTTCGTAGACGTCCTGCAGCCGCGCCCCGGCTCCGACTCCGGCCGCGGCCCGAAGATGCGCCGCTCGGATTCGTCGATACGCCGGTCGTTGATCGATGCCTCACGCCGGCTCATCAGGCCGTTCTCCGCGAACTCCCACAGTTCGTTGCCGTAACTGCGCCACCATTGCCCGTCCGCGTCGCGGCTCTCGTACTGGAACCGGACGGCGATGCGGTTCTCGCGGAATCCCCAAAGTCCTTTGCGCAGCGCGTAATCCTGTTCGCGCTCCCACTTCGCGGTGAGGAACTCGACGATCGCGGCGCGACCCACCACGTGGGTGTCGCGGTTGCGCCACACGGAATCCGGCGTGTACGCGAGCGAAACCTTCTCGGGATCCCGAGTGTTCCACGCGTCCTCCGCGGCCTGGACCTTCTTCAACGCGGCGGACAGGTCGAACGGCGGGAACGGAGGCCGCGATTCGGTCATGACAGGGTCCTTTCAGTTGATGAGCTGAGGATTGCGTGGGTACGGCGTGTGCGCGACCTGACGCGGTGCCGGCCGTCCGGAGACGATGCGCTCCACTTCGAGCCGGACGATCCGGCCGGTGTAGCCGTCGTCGCCGGAACGGCCCGCTTCTCCCCATTCGATCGCGGCGGTGCCGGAGACTTGCAGGACGCTGCCGGTGCCGAAGTCGAAGAAAAGCAGTGCAGCTTCCGGGTTCGCGGCGATGTTGCCGAGGCTGTTGAACAGGTTGTTGCCGGGATAATCGGGCCAGCACAGAGTGTTTCCCTCGACGCGGACGAACCCGGGCGCGCCGCCGCGATGGGACGCGTCCGCGCCGTCGCCCGGATTGATGGTGCCGAGGAAGAACGTGTCGGCTTCTTGGATCAGTTCGGCGTCGCCAGGACTCAGCTCTGCGCGCGTTTGCACGGGCGCCGTCGGCTCGATTTCTTCGGACAGCACACGCTGCTGGATGTATTGCGGGCAGTTGCCGTACGCCTGCTCGATGTCCACGATCAGGTGGTCTTCGGCAGCTGTTGAGAGATTGCCGTTGATCCGGACCCGGCGGCGCGTGGCGAACTCGATGCTCGTCATCCCGAGCTTCTGCCCGGCCGGGAGCCCGTGCAGCGGATCGCCTTCCGGGAGCGCGCGGTGGATCGCGAGCGTCGTCGCCGATCTGGTTTCGAGAAACCCGGGCGGGCCGACGATCGGCGACGTCCAGAGCTGCCCGCCGACGTCGCGTCCAGTCACGACGAGGAGCGTTCGTTCGGCCAGGAATCCCGCCATTCCCGCGGAAATCCCGGCGGGCTCGGCCATCCGGGACAGGCGCGCGGCCTGGCGTTCGACTCCGGCCTCGCGCTGGACCGCCAACTCGCCGGCGTGGAAGGCCTGCTGGATCGCCTGGTTCATGCCACCTCCTTTTCTCACGGGTCGCACGATGATGTTCCGTGAGAAGTTCTAGCAGTCGCTTCTCACGGATGCAACCCGTTCCATCCGTGATACGGTTTCGGCCATGGGCATGCTGCCGGACGAGGTCGTGCCGGTCCGTCTGATGGCGACCGTCTGGGCCGACACGAGCGGGCTCCACGACGACCTGCGCACCCGCGAAGACCTCGACGCGTGGCTCGACGACGCCGGCATCGAACACGGGTCCCGGCCATCGTCCGCAGCGGAACTGACACTGGCGCGGCGGCTTCGCGACGCCGTCCGCCGTCTCGCCGCCCAAGTCACCGCCGACGATCGACAACCCGCGAGCCTTGAGTTGGATACCGCCCTTGGCGACTTGAACGACCTAGTGACCCATCTGCCTGTCCCCCAGCTGACTTTCGTGGCCGGGCAATTGCAGGAGAGTTCCTCGCGCGGCACTTCGCCTGTTGTCACTGGATTAGCCCGGGTAGCGCGAGAATCGATCGCGCTTTTGGGCGGTCCGGAAGCGGCAAAGCTGCGCGCCTGCTATGCGCCGGGTTGCGTGCTCTACTTCATGAAGACGCATCCGCGCCGCGAATGGTGCTCAGTCGCCTGCGGCAACCGAGCGCGCGCCGCACGGCATTACGAGAAGGTCCGGTCGACGCGCTGACAGTTCAGCCCAGCAGCACCACCGCCGTTTCCGCCGCGCGCTTGAAGACGTCCTTCGCGACCCGCATGCCCGCCATCACGACCGCGCCCTCGTGCAGCAACATGATCTGTTCGCCCGTCTGGCGCGGATCCGAAACGCCCGCCGATTCGGCCAATTCGACGAAAACGCCGAGCATCCACTTTTTGCTCTCGGTCACCACCGCGTATGCCGGATGTGCGGGATCGCTGATCTCCGCGTGCGCGTTGATCATGCTGCAGCCCTTGCCGCCGTACTTCTTCGCCCACGCCGCGGACGCGTCAAACGCCGCCGTCAACCGGTCCCGCGGATCCGCTCCGGCCTTCCCCAGCCACTCGCCCAGAAACCCCCGCCAGCGCGCGTCGCGGGCGGACAAATACTCCACGACCAGCCGGTCCTTGGAGCCAAACCGGTCGTAGAGCGTCTTCTTCGTGACTCCCGCCTTCGCCGCGATGACGTCGACGCCGACCGCATGGATTCCGCGCTCGTAAAACAACTCCGACGCGGCCGCCAGCACCGCTTGCGCCTTCGGGGTCCATTCGATCGTCATGGCCCCAGTGTATACCGATCTGTATAGTCCAGTGCCATGGGTAAACCGATCAGTATAGTCGGAGCGGCCGTCCTGTTCGTGGTGTGCTGGTCGTCGGGGTTCATCGGCGCGAAACTCGGCGCGGCGGACGCGTCCGTGCCGACCGTGCTGATGTGGCGGTTCCTGCCGCTCGCGCTGCTGCTGGCGCCGTTCCTGCGGCTGCGGCCCGTTGGCGAACTGGGCAGGCACGTCCTGATCGGCCTGCTGTCCCAGTCGGGCTACCTGCTCACCGTTTACTGGGCGATCAGCGAAGGCGTCAGCACCGGCACGACGGCACTCATCGACGGCGTGCAACCGCTGGTCGCCGCCGCGCTCGCCGGTCCGCTGCTCGGTGTCGCGGCGACCGGTCGGCAATGGCTCGGACTCGCGCTGGGTCTCGTCGGCGTCGTCCTGGTGAGCTGGTCGGACGCCGCGTCGCACGCCCCGGCCTGGGCGTATCTGATCCCGTTCGCCGGAATGCTCGGACTGGTCGCCTCCACCGTGCTCGAACGCCGGGCTCGCGTCCCCGCTCCCCCGTTGCGCGCGCTGGCCATCCATTGCGCCACCTCGGCGGTGGTGTTCACCGCCCTCGCGCTCGCGACCGGGAGTGCGGTGCCGCCCGCGTCCGGGCACTTCTGGTTCGCCCTGACCTGGCTGGTAGTGCTGGCGACCTTCGGCGGATACGGGTTGTATTGGCTGCTCGTCGGACGGATCGGCATGACCGCGGTGAACAGCCTGATGTTCCTGATCGCACCGGTCACCTCGGTGTGGGGCACGCTGTTGTTCGGCGAGCCGTTCACCGTGCTGACCGGAGCAGGCCTCGGGCTGGCCTTGGTCGCGGCCGTCGTCGCGAACGGGCGAGTCAGCCGCCGTAGCGCTGCCGGACCACCTCCGGAGTCTCGAGGTTCTTCCCCGCGTCCATGTTCTGCGCGAGCCGGAGGTACTGGCCTTCCGCCCACATCAACGGCGCCGCGCTCCCGGTCGGACGGCCCAGCCCGAAGCACGCGACGTCGGCGCGATCCCACACCTGCTCGGGAATGAAGTAGCCGTCGTTCGCCGCGTCCGCCATCGACTTCAGGTACACCGCCGCCGGGCGCCCGTTGGCCAGCTCGTACTCGCCGCGCTCGCCGGACAGCACCGGCCAGAGCCGCCCGAACCGCTGCGGCCCGTTCGCCGGCCAGCCGGTGCAGGCCGTGGTGCTCTCGCCGTAGTTGTCGTGCGGGTAGCGGTGGAAGTAGATGTCGCCGCTCGGAGTCGTCACCTGCATCGGCGCGTTGCCGTCGCGGGCCGCCGCCGTCGGAGCCACCGACTCCGCGACCGCCGGGTCGGCTGGCGCGCGGAGCCCGAGCCGGACCAGGTCGAGGAACCCGAAGTCGACGACGTCGTGCTCGTAGAAACACCCTTCGTCGAAGCAGATCTGGCCGTTGTCGTTCGGGTCGGTGCCCTTGTCCAGCCGCTCGTAATACGTGTGGCCGCCCCAGTACCCGGAGGTCGTCCGCGTCCAGCCGTCGAGCTGCGCCCGCCACGAGTCCGCAGTGGACTCCCACTGCTGCGCCGCCGCGGTATCGCCGTTCGCCCGCGCGATCGCCCCGGCCGTGACCAGCCCGGCGACCTCCGCCGCGATCGACGACGGCGACCGCCCGTACTGCTCCTCCCACCGCTCGGTCGTCGCGGGCCCGCTCGTCCGGATGTGCTCCGCCGTCACCTTGACCCGCGCATACGTCGCCGCGTCCGTGAGCCCAGTCATCCAGGCGAGGATGATCGCGTCGGAATCCTGGTCGAGCTGCTCGCAACAGCCGAGCTGCTGCGGCGTCGCACCCGGAACCCCGCTCACCGGGCTGTACCGGGGAAACGCACCGGCCGGGTACGTCGTCCCGTCGCCCTGCGTGGGCGCGGAAATCCACTGCGAGGACCACAGGAACTGCGCCATCCGCTTGGCCTGGGCCGCGTCGCCCGCCGCGAGCAGCCCGGTCGCCTGCTGGTACAGATCCCGGCCCCACACGCGGTGGTAGCCGTCGTTGAGCGCGTCACCGTTGACGACGTCGCCCCACGGCGTGGCCAGCCCCGCGACACTCGCGCCGCGATGCGTTTTGTCCTCCGCCGCGTGCAACGCCATCAGCGCGACGTAATACGCCCGCCGCTGCCGCTCGTCGCCCGCCACACTGCCCGGCGCCGCCTTCACGCTCCCGACATACCCCTCCCATCCGCGCCGATACGCCTGCTCTAGAGTGTCGAACCCGCTCGCCAGCGACCCGTCCGCGGCCGCCGCCGCTCCCGGTGCGTCGCTCCCGTACCCGAGCGCGACCGAGAACGTCGAGTCCTGCCCGACCGGGATCTGTCCACAGTGGACTATATTGCCAGAATTGGTGGAATCGAATTGATTCGTGAGACGTTGATGTGCCCGCAAGTCTACCAGGCAATCGCTCGCGGCGCCCGAATATCCGTTGTCATGCGCGACGAACCCCGTCGAGACCCGCAACGCCGACGCCACCGTTGTCTTGGCCCCGAACAGATCCTCCGTGCCGCTCGCCGTGAGCCCAGTCCCGTCCCATGCCGCAATGTCATTCGCCGCGCCGCCCGCCATCGACGGATTCGCCAGCAGGTAAACCTGATACTGACCGCCGTCGAGCGACTGAAACCGCGTCCGGGTAAGAAGAGTCGGCCGTCCAGAGTCGGTGACGTACGTCGTAGTGATGCGGTAACGCCCGTTCTTGGCGGTGTTCGTGATCGTGTACTCGAGCGCCTTCTCGTCCGGCATCGAAACGACGTGCTCGGTCGCGTCGCGCTCCAAGTCCACAAAGGACTTCCCGTCAGTGACGACGTACTGCATGTCCTGCATGTTGGCGACGTCCGCGCGCGGATAGAACACCTCCGACGCAACGCCCTTCGCGACGGTGAACCACACCGGGCTCGCCGTCCCCGCCGCCGTCCCGAGGGCGGATTTGTCCCCAGTTGTCCAGGATGCCGGGCCGCCGCAGCAATCTCCCGGCGTGCCTCCCGCCAGTCCTTGCCCGCTTCCTCCCGCTCCGCCTTCCGCCTGACCAGGCTTCGCACCCACCTCGGCAGGCGCTATCCCCTGTCCCACCACCGAAATCCCCACGACCGCGACCACTGCCGCCGCCCGTCCCCACTTCCCACCGACCATGCCGCCCATGCTGCCCGCCGCCCTTCGCTAGAACAACAGCCGAACGGTGGGAACCGCTCCGCCGTCGCCGCGAAGGAAGTCCCACCCGATGGAGTGACCGGGAAGCCCCGGAAACTGTCGTACCCGGATGGTCTGCTGATTCCCGAGCGGCGCCCGCCCCGGGCCCGTACCGAGCAGAGGAGCGTCGCCATGGCCGGAGAAACCGTCCGCACCGGCATCGGAAACCTGACCGCCGAGCCGGAACTTGCCTTCGCTCCTCGACGGCAGCACATGCACCAACCGTGCGCGACGTGAGCGATCCCGCGACAAGCCTCATTCCACACAACTGAACACACACACACACACATCTCTCGACAAACGGAAACCGATCGAGCCCACTCGATCACCACATTCGCCGCCGACTCGGCGGCACCAAGACCGAGGAGTTTGACTATGGCCGGAGAAACCGTCATCACAGTAGTCGGGAACCTGACCTCAGACCCGGAGCTGCGCTTCACCCCGTCCGGAGCCGCAGTCGCGAACTTCACCGTCGCGTCCACGCCCCGCACGCTCGATCGCCAGTCGGGCGAGTGGAAAGACGGCGAGGCGTTGTTCCTCAGGTGCAGCATCTGGCGGCAGGCAGCGGAAAACGCCGCCGAGAGTCTCTCCCGAGGCGCGAGAGTCCTGGTCACCGGACGTCTGGTCCAGCGCTCATTCGAGACCAAAGAGGGGGAGAAACGCACCGTAGTCGAACTGCAGGTGGACGAGATCGGCCCGTCGCTGCGGTATGCCACTGCCAGGGTCACCAAGGTCAGCCGGAACAGCGGCGACACCAGCGGGCTAAGCGGGGAAGCCTGGGGCGCCTCGCCGGCCCCCGCCGGAATCGGTGCGGGTGGTGAGCCGCCATTCTGATTCGCCCTCGCGGCGGCCAGCTAATCCCCAGCCGCCCATCCGACCGACCAAGACGTCGAACCGAAGGACACGCTGCCTCAGACACGCTTCCCACAACCGAAAGCGCCCGCGCACCTCGGACGGCCACCCCGCCACCGATCGGCGGCCGCGTGCGGGGGTTCGCCCGCCGAGGCAAACCCCCACACCGCTCAGCCGATCTGGTAGGCGCGGGTGATCGTCTGACTCACCGCGTTGCCCTTGTCATCCGCGGCCTTCAACCCCCACACCACTCACCCAATCTGATAAGCACGGGTGATCGTCTGACTCACCGCGTTGCCCTTGTCATCCGCGGCCTTCGCCCGCAACGACGCGAACCCGCTCGCCGGATTGCGGACCTTGGCCGTCCACTGCGGACCGTCCTGCGTCAGCTCCACCGGTTGCCAGGTGGCGCCGTCGTCGTAGGAGATCTCCACCGTCAGCTCGGCGACCTTCGGCGGCGAATCCTGCCGGGTCACCGTCACCGGGAAGGTGATCTCCTTGCCTCCCGGCACGATGTTGCGCAGGTCCGCGGGCAGAGCGAATCCGATCGCGAGCATGCCCAGCGGGCCGTCCGCGGACAACGTCGGCGCGACCGTCCACTCGCCGCTGAACTTCGTCGAGGTCGGCCACCATGGCTTGCCCCGGGTCACCTCCGTGGTGATCCGGTACGTGCCGAACCGCGCCGGGGCCTGGAAAACCCCGCGGCCCGGCGAGTTCTGGACGCCGAGCGGCTGACCGTCCAGATAGGCCGAAGTGGTGCCCCGGTCCAGTTCGGAGGTGTAGCCCGCGCTGCTGCCGTGCCCGGCGGCGTCCGGGCCGAGGGGCCGCCCCGGTCGGCTCCGGCGATCGCCACAGCGGCGCCGATGACGATCACCGCTGCCGCGGCGATCCACCAGCGCCGCCCAGTGCACGACGCCAGCTTTCGCTTGACCTCGGTAGGCGGGGTCGTTTCCGGCGCCGGAGTGCTCTTCCCTTCGATGGACCGCACTGCGTTCACCAGCGCGTTGTTGGCTGCGGCCAGGGACCGGCGGCTGGTGAGCGCCTCGGCGCGCAGCGAGTTCAGTGCCTGGTCCAGCTCGTCGTTCGTCCACAAGCGACGGACGTTGTTCTCAGTCATCGATGCGCTCTCCTTCCGGACTGTGCGGGGTCTTGGGCGCGGCTTGGGCGCGGAGCAGCCGCCTGACCCGGTGCAGCCGGGAACGGACCGCGCCCGCGGGAATGTCGAGTACGGCGGCGATTTCAGTGGCGTCCAGCTCTCCCCAGCTGGTCAGCAGCAGCACGTCCCGGTCCCCCGGCGCGCGCTCGGCCAGCGCGGCGGCCAGTTCCCGGACCCGGGCCTGGGCGTCGACCTGGTCGGCCACCCGATCCGCGTGACCGTGGGCGACCGGTGGCCCGTGCTGGTGGGCGGTCATCCGCAGGTACCGGATTTCGGCCCTGGCATGCTGGCGCAGCAGGTTGGTGGCGATGCCGAACAGCCAGGCGCGGGCGCTGGCCCGTGCCGGGTCGTAGCTGGCCCGGCGCTGCAACGCGATCAGGAACGTGTCACTGACCAGGTCGTCGGCCACCGTCGGCCCGGCGCGGCTGGCCAGATACCGGCGCACGTCCAGGGCATGCCGGTCGAACAAGCGCTGGAAGACCGGCTGAAGGTCGTGCCCGCACGAGTCCGGTCGATCGTCACCGTCCGCCGCGCCCGCCGCGGCGTACCGCTCCGCCCTAGTCACACCGGATATTGGCCGGAGCCGCCGGAAGTGTTCATCCCCGGCCGCGCGACACGAAGCCCAAGACCCCGACCGCCCAATTCACCAGGACAGGTTCGCCAGGCAGAAGCCGCGGCTTCGGCAGCCCGACCGCCGCCGCGCGCATCCCGGCATCGGCCTGCCGCACCTTCCCAGGTGGTCTGGTCCTTTCGCACAAAGGTCCATACCATTGCCCGAAAGCCGACTATCGGCCCTGACCGGCCGGAAATCCCGCTGGTAGCTTCCGATTCATGCCCGCACCTCGCCGGACCAAGGCCGGAATCCCAGTCCTCGCCGCGATTTCCGTACTGCTGCTGGCTCCGCTATCCGCGCCAGCCGCGCAGGCCGCTCCCGCCGGACATCCCGGCGTGAGCGTGCAAGACGAATGCAGCACCCCGTCGATCAACCGGCTGCAGAAGTGGCTGGCCAGCGGCGAGGGCACGACCGTCCCGCCCACCGGAAGCCTTCTCGTCCCCGAAGGCGACGGCTACGCGGCGAAAATCGTCTTCCAGAACAACGAATGGCACGTCGCCGTGGTCTGGCTGGGCAACCAGTTCGACGCCCAGGCCGACCTCAGCCATTCCACCGGGTTCTGGCTGACCTACAGCGCCGACGACGACTTCTACGTCCAGCTGCGCCCCGCCTCCCACTGGAGCGGCGGCGACAAGTGGCTCACCCGCATCCCCTCGACCGGCGGCCAACTGGTCCGCAAGTTCTTCCCCTTCGACCCCGACGCGTGGACGTGGCTTCCCGAACTGGGCCAGCCGCAGTACTCCTTCGCCTCCGCGCTGACCGAGGCGCGCGGGTTGGTTTTCGTCGGCAAGACCCCCAACAGCCTCGACTTCCGCGAACTCCTCATCGACGGCTACCAGCCGCCCTGCCTCTGACCCCGCCCGCCGCCTCGGCCCCGACCAAGCGGCCGATCCGCCGAGGTTGGGGTGCCCGGCAGGCCAGGAACAGCACCCAGCTGTCTCCTGACCTGCCGGGTCCGCCGGATCCGGCAGGCCCGCCGCGCTCCTGACCGCTGCGGCCGCCACCGACCGACATGACTCCCATGACCCCATGACCGCAGTCAACGGCCGTTTTGCTGCGGTTGATCGACAGCGCCGGGCACCGCGCACCAGCCACTAGCCACCGGGGCACCGGGGCACCGGGGCACCGCGCACCAGCCACCGCGCACCGCGCACCGCGCACCGCCCGCTAGTTCTGCACCGCGGGCCGGATGGTGATGTCGCCGATCTCCACGTCGTCCGGCTGCTCGATCGCGAACCCGATCGCCCGCGCCACCGCCGCCGGGTCCAGCGCGAACTCCTCGACCCGCCGCCAGATCGCCTCCCGCTCCCCCGGGTCGTCGATCGAATCCGCCAGCTCCGTCCGGACGAACCCCGGCGACACCGACGTCGTCCGGAGAACTCCGTCCGTGGACTCCTGCCGAAGCGCCTCCAGAATCGTCCGCACCGCGTTCTTCGTTCCCGCGTAAACCGCCTGCGAGGGAACGATCTTCAACCCGGCCGTCGACACCGTCGTCACCAGATGACCGCGGCCCTGCCGCCGGAAAACCGGCAGTGCGGCCGCGATCCCGTGCAGCACCCCGCGCACGTTCACGTCGATCATCGCCGACCAGCCCTCGACGTCGACGTCCGCCACCGGTCCCAGTTTGGCGATCCCGGCGTTGCTCACCAGCACGTCGAGCCGGCCGAATTCCTCGACCGCCCGCTGCACGAGCCGATCCGAGTCCGCGCGCCGAGTCACATCGGTGACGCACGCGATCGCGCGACCGCCTCCGTCGCGGATTTCCTTCGCCAGCGCCTCAAGCCGATCCTCCCGGCGCGCGCCCAGGACCACCGCCGCACCCCGTTCGGCGAGCAGCCGGGCGGTCGCCTCGCCGATTCCGCTGCTCGCCCCGGTGATGGCGACGACTTTCCCAGCCAGTACTGGCATTCCCACCCCTGACACATAAATGGACACGTGTCCGGAAAGCTTACCGGACACGTGTCCGCATAAGCCAGGGGGCACGAGCGGCATCAACATCGGCTGGAGCGCAGTCAAGGAAGCGTGAGCACCGCCGAAATTCGGCCCCGCGCCAGGTCATGCTCAACCGACCCGAACGACCACCCGAGAAAGGCCCGCAGGTGAGCGACCTAGCTGCCGCACTGACGCTGATCGGCGTATTCATCGCCTTCGCCATGACCTTGCGCGCCGTCCAGCGCCACCTGACCCGCGATCAGCAGCAGTGCTCGCCTCGCCAGGCCTCGAGTCCTTCGCGGACCGCGACCGCCGCGATCACCAACGCCGCGACCGGATCCGCCCAGTACCAGCCGAACAGCGCATTCACCAGCAACCCGACCAGCAGCACGCCGGAAAGGTAAGTGCAGAGGAGCGTTTGCTTCGAATCGGCGACCGCGCTCGCGGAGCCGAGTTCCCGCCCAGCCCGGCGTTGCGCGCCCGAAAGCACTGGCATGACAACCAAGGACACGGCGGCAAGCACAATCCCCGCGGTCGAATGCGAGGTCTCGCCGCCGCCGAAGAGCGATCGCACCGAGTCGGCCGTGACATAGGCCGCCAGCAGGAAGAACGACGCCGCGATCACCCGCAGCGCGACCCGTTCCCGGCGTTCCGGATCCGCGCTCGCGAACTGCCACGCCACCGCCACCGCGGACAGCACCTCGGCCACCGAGTCGAGCCCGAACGCCACCAGCGCCGACGAGGACGCGATCGTCCCGGCCGATACCGCGACGATCGCCTCGACCACGTTGTACGTGATCGTCCCGGCGACCAGCCACCTAACTCGCCGACGCAGGACGGCGCGCCTCTCGGCATCCACCGCTGGACGCGGGCCGCAACTGGCGAGCGACAAGCCGCCCGGTGCCGCCGGGCGACAGTCCGGACAATTCTCGCTCATCGCACGACCCGCGATTCCTCGTCGCACGCATCCGTCGGCGCGACAGCCAAAACCACCTGCGTCAGCTCCGCCAACGCGCGCGCGAGATGCGGATCGGCGATCGCGTACCGGACCTGCCGACCCTCGTACGTCGCGATCACCAGCCCGCACCCGCGAAGGCACGCAAGATGATTCGAGACGTTCGACCGGCTCAACTCCAGCTGTGAAGCCAACTGCGCCGGGTACACGACCCCGTCCAGCAGCGCCACGAGAATCCGGCAGCGCGTCGGATCCGCCAATGCCCGGCCGAGCCGGGCGAGCGCCAGTTCGCGAGTCTCGGAGGTCAGCACAGCCGCAACAGTACAGCACTGACTGAATCAAATACACTGGCGAGGTGGACAACCTCCTCGGCGACTTCCTCCGCGCCCGACGCGAGCGGATCTCCCCTGCCGACGTCGGGCTGCCGGACAGCGGACGGCGTCGTGTCCGAGGGCTGCGCCGCGAAGAACTCGCGCTCCTGGCGGGAATCAGCAGCGACTACTACATCCGCCTGGAACAGGGACGCGACCAGAACCCGTCCGCCCAGGTGCTCGACGCGCTGGCCCGGGCCCTCGGTCTGGACGAACCCTCCCGCCACCACCTGCACCAGCTCGCCGCGCCAACGCAACCAGGCCAGGCCGAGCCGCACGTGCCCGCAAGCATCGTCGAACTGATCTCGACCTGGCCGACAAACCCGGCGTACGTCCAGGACCGCCTCACCAACGTCCTCGCCGCAAACGAGATCGCCGCAGCGGTTTCGCCGAACTACGCGATCGGCCGGAACCTGCTTCGCGCGGTCTTCCTCGACCCGGCCGAGCGAGACCTCCGCCGCGACTGGGACCAGACGGCAGCCGACGGCGTCGCCGGTCTGCGCGCCACCCTCGGCCCGAATATCGCCGACCCGGCCGCCGCCGAACTCATCGCCGATCTGACCGCCAGCAGTGAAGAATTCCGCGCTCTCTGGGCCCAGCACGACGTCAAACCAAGGACCGGCCACCTAGTCCGCTTCCGCCACCCAGCGGTCGGAGACCTCGACCTGCACAGCGACAAGCTGGACATCCCCGGCCCGGCAACCCTGCAACTGGTGATCTTCCACGCGACCCCCGGCAGCCGCGACGCCGAGGCACTCGCTTCCCTGGCAGACCTGATTCCCGCGCGATGACAACGGAAACCGGGCCGGAGCACGCACCGCCCCGGCCCGATTCCCGTCAGTCGGCCGCTTCGAACTCGCGCACCGCGTCCAGTGCGGCACCCATCGCGGCGTTGCCCTCGCGTTCGATCATGATCTCGACCAGCACCGGCCGCCGGGTGCGTTCGGCCTCCTTGCGCGCCCATTCGAGCGAAGACCGGATCTCGCCCGGGTCTTCGACGCGCGTGCCGGAGCAGCCGTAGGCCTCCATGATCTTCACGTTGTCCGTGCCGTGGTCGTCATAGTGGATGTCGACCTGGTAGTTCATCTCGTACGGCAGCTCGGACTGGCGGATCAGGCCCAGGTACTCGTTGTTGAGCATGACGAGCACGAACCCGACGTCGTACTGCGCGGCGACCGCCAGTTCCTCCACCAGGAACTGGAACGAGTAGTCGCCGACCACGCCGACGACCTCCGCGTCCGGCCGGGCCTTCTTGACGCCGATCGCGGCCGGGATCTCCCAGCCGAGCGGGCCGGCCTGGCCGCACACCTGGTAGTGCCGCGGCAGGTGCGCGCGCTGGAACTGCCCGGACCAGATCTGGTACAGCCCGATCGCGGTGACGAAGTACGTCTCCGGTCCGTAGAACTCGTTGAGCTCCTTGAACACCCGCGGCGCCTTGATCGGCGTGCAGTCGAAGTCTTCCTTGCGCGGCAGCTCGGCCTTGAGGTCGCCGAGCCGCTTCACCCACGCGCGATCCCGCGTCGGAGCGGTCCGCGCGTCGAGCGCCGCCAGCAACGCTTCCAGGAACTCGCGCGTGTGCGAAACGACGCCGAGGTCCGGGCCGAACACCTTGCCCAGCTGCGTGGGCTCGATGTCGACGTGGATGAACTTCCGGTCGCCGCGGTACACCGACAGCTCGCCGGTGTGCCGGTCGCCGAACCGCGCGCCCAGCGCCAGGACCAGATCGGACTCCAGGAACGCCGCGTTCGCCCAGCGCTGCGACGTCTGGATGCCCGCCATGCCGGCGAACAGCTCGTGGTCCTCGGGGAAGCTGCCCTTGCCCATCAGCGTGACGCCGACCGGGACGCCGAGCCGCTCGGCCAACTGCCGCAACGGGTCGCTCGCCTCGCCGAGCACGACGCCGCCGCCGGCCAGGATCAGCGGACGTTCGGCGGCGAGCAGCATGTCCAGCGCCCGCTCGACGCGCGCCGGCGACGGCTTGACCGTGCTGACCGGCAGCGCCGAATCGATCGACGAATCCCACTCGATCATCTGCTTCTGCACGTCGATCGGGAGGTCGATGAGGACCGGGCCGGGCCGCCCGGACCTGGCGATCCGGAACGCCTCGCGGAAGATCCACGGCAGCTGCGCGGCCTCCTTCACCTGGACCGCCCATTTCGTGACCGGCCGCGCGATCTCGACGATGTCGACCGCCTGGAACGCTTCCTGGTGCAGCTTCGTCGTCGCGGCCTGCCCGGTGATGCACAGGATCGGGACGGAGTCCGCGTGCGCGGTGTAGAGGCCGGTGATCATGTTGGTGCCCGCCGGACCGGACGTGCCGATCGCGACGCCGACGTTGCCGGTCGTGCGCGCCCAGCCGTCGGCCATGTGCGTCGCGCCTTCTTCGTGGCGGACCACGAGATGGTCGATGCCGCGGCCCTGCATCGCGTCGTACAGCGGCAGGATCGCCGCGCCCGGGCAGCCGAAGGCGACGTCGATCCCTTCGTCGACCAGCACGTCGACGACTGCCTGCATAGCGGGGACTCGGGCCATGGTCAAACCTCCTCGGACGAGCGGCCGGACAGTTCTTCGACGACCTTCAGCAGCGCGGAGTGGTCCAGCGAGCCGTAGCCCATCGCCCGTCCGGCCGCGACCAGCTGCGCGACCAGGCCGGTCAGCGGGAGCGCCACGTCGGACTGCCGCGCCGCGGCGAGCGCGATGCCCATGTCCTTGTGGTGCAGCTCGATCCGGAAGCCCGGCTCGAACTGCCGCGCGACCATCGACTTCCGTTTCAGTTCCAGGATCCGGCTGCCGGCGAGACCGCCCGCCAGCACGTCGAGCCCGGTGCCCGCGTCCACTCCGGACGCTTCGAGCAGCACGATCGCCTCCGCGACCAGCCCGTAGATCCCGCCCACCACCAGCTGGTTGGCCGCCTTCACGACCTGACCGGCGCCATGCGGGCCGACGTGCGCCACGGTCTTGCCGAGCGCGTCGAACACCGGCTTCGCCGTGGCGAAATCGGCCTCGTCGCCACCGACCATAATGGACAGTGTCGCCTGTTCGGCTCCGGCCTGACCACCGGACACCGGCGCGTCCAGCACCCGGATCCCTTTGGCCGCACCGGCTTTCGCGACCTCGATCGACGTCTCCGGCCGGATGGTGCTCATGTCGGCCAGCAGCGTGCCGGGCGCGATCGTGTCGAGCACGCCGCCGGGGGCGAGCACGACCTGCTCGACCTGCGGGTGGTTCGGCAGCATGGTGATCACGACCTCGGCCCCGGACACCGCGTCGGCGACGTCCTGCGCCGCGCGGCCGCCCGCCGCTTCCAGCTTGGCCAGCGCGTCGGCGTTGAGGTCGAACCCGCTCACCTCGTGTCCGGCGGCGGCCAGGTGCGCGGCCATCGGCGTGCCCATCACGCCCAGTCCGATGAACCCGATCCTGCTCATCAGTTTCCCCTTCGCTCGTACGGCAGCCAGGCCAGCGAGTCCACAGTGGAACCGTCCGGTTTGTACTCGATGCCCACCGGTCCGGCGTAGCCCGCCGCCTGCAGCTTTTCCAGATGTCCTTCGAGATCCAGCTCCCCCGTGCCCGGCTGGTGCCGGCCCGGCGCGTCGGCGATCTGCACGTGCCCGGTGCGCGGGGTGTAGCGGGCGATCACGGTGTCGAGGTCGTCGCCGTTGACCGCCAGGTGGTAGAGGTCCGCGAGCAGCCGGACGTTGTCCAGGCCCAGCTCGTCGAGCACCGCGACCGCGTCGGCCGCGGTCTTCAGCGGGTACGCCGGGGTGCCGGACAGCGGTTCGAGCACCAGCTGCGCGCCGATGCCCTCGGCCGCCTTCGCCGCGGTCGCGAGGTGCGTGCGGGCCAGATCGTCCTGTTCGGACGGTGCGACCCCGTCGATCCGGTTGCCGTACAGCGCGTTGAAGCTGCGGCAGCCGAGCCGTTCGGCGAGCCCGAGCGCGACCGTCAGGCTCGTCGCGAACTCCGCTTCGCGGCCGACCCACGACACGAGCCCGCGCTCGCCCGCGGCCATGTCGCCCGCGTAGAAGTTCAGCCCGGTCAGCTGGACGCCCGCCGCCTCGATCGACCGCGCGAACCGGTCGACGTCGGCCCCGGACGGGTCGGCGCTGTCGAACGGCCACCAGTACTCCACCTTGGTGAAGCCCGCTGCCCGAGCGGCCTGCGCGCGCTCGAGCAGCGGGAGTTCGGTGAACAGGATCGACAGGTTGGCGGTGTAGGGCAGCGAGTGCCGCTCCCCGGCGGGACCGGTCATGAGTACCTCGGCTCCTCACATCTCGATCAGCTAATTTCGCTTTGTGGAAGTTTTCTTCCGTAGTTCGAGAATAGCTGGACGCGGAGGCTTCGGTCAACGGGCAGCGGCAGGTTTCCCGGGCGTGCGGGGACGGCAAGATCCACCGGGGCGTCGTTCGGCTGTGACGCGCACGGGCGACAGAGAGGGGATTCCGAACCCGACCGTCCACAGTGATGAGAACTTATTCCAATGTAGACAGTCGTGCGGTTTTCGTTTCAGCAGAACGGAATCGCCGTGCTGGTGTGATTGAGCAGCCCGATCGCCGCGTGGACGTGCCGCAACGCGGGAGCCTCGACGCCAGTCAGGTCCGCGAGTTCCACAACCGCGCCGATGATCGCGTCGATCTCCAGCGGTTTGCCCGCTTCCAGGTCCTGCAGCATGGACGTCTTGTGGTGCCCGACGCGCCACGCTCCGTCGATCCGCTTCTCCACCGAGACCCGCGGATCCGCGCCCGCGGCCCGGGCGATCGCGAGGGTTTCGGCCATCATCTCGGCGACGAGCGTGCGGATTCCGTCGTGCTCGCACATCTGCGCCATGGTCGCCCGGGTGAGCGCGGACAGCGGATTGAACGCGACGTTGCCCATCAGCTTGACCCAGATGTCGTCGCGCAGCCTCGGTTCGACCGGGGCCTTGAGCCCGCCCGCGACCATCGCGTCGGCGAGATTCCGGCAGCGGACGGAGATTTCGCCGGACGGTTCGCCGAGCGAAAACCGCGTACCCTCCAGGTGCCGGATGACGCCCGGCTCCTCGATGACGGTCGAGCAGTAGACAACACAGCCGATCGCCCGCTCGACTGCGAGCACACGACTGGTCGCCCCGCCGGGATCGACCGCCTCGACGCGATGACCCGCCAGCGGATGGCCGGTCAGCCCGTGGAAGTACCACCACGGAATGCCGTTCTGCGCCGCGACGAGCGCGGTGTGCTCGTGGAGCAGCGGCTCCAGAAGATCGCCGCAGTCCGGGTAGGAATGTGCTTTGAGGCCAAGGAAAACGTAGTCGACAGGCCCGATGTCGCGAGGGTCGGACGTGACGTGCGGACGCGCCGTGAAGTCACCGCGAGGGCTCAGGACCCGCACGCCGTCCGCCGCCATCGCCGCGAGATGCACCCCGCGCGCGACGAGGTGGACTTCGGTGCCGCCGCGATGGAGAGCCGCGCCGACGTACGCGCCGATCGCTCCCGCGCCCAGAACCGCCACCCGCATGGTTGCCTCCCGGTCCGGATCCCGCCGACGTTAGATTGCATACAGTATCCCGTCTAATGCCTGCCGGGCCAGGCTTTGGTTATCGGAAGCAGCGATGACGCGGGGCGGCCGCGGTGGCACAGCGAGGCGCGACAGTGATGCGGGGATGCTGTGGTGACGCGGAGATGCTGTGGTGACGTGGGTGCGGCGGGGCTGCCGCGGAGTGCCGTAGGTGCCGCGGTCACGCGGGGCGCGCCATGGATGCCGCGGTCACGCGGGGTGCCGTGGGTGCCGTGGGTGCTGCGGGTGCCGTGGATGCCGCGGGGTGCCGCGGGGTGCCGCGGTCGCGCGGGGTGTCGCCGTGACACAGCGACGCACCGCAGTGATGCCGAGTGCCGCAGCGATGCCCGGCCGTCCGGTGCCGCAGGATTCCCGCGACCAGACCGGCGGTACGGTGCGGTCAGGGCGTTACGCCAGCCAGCTCGAGGTTCGCGGAACGGCCGTGCGCAAAGTCGTCGTGCGGCCGGTCAATCTGCTTGCGGCTCAAGGGAAACTGTCGCCCTTAACGTTCCGGCCAGCGAGGGTCAGACCTCGCGCACCGACTCCGCCACGAACCCGGACAACACCAGCCGCGCGGTGCACCGGCTGTGCCCGGAGGCCGTCGACGTCCGGCGGCGCACCACCACCTCGTACCGCCGCCCGCCCGCGTCGACCAGCACGCTCCGGTCCTCGCCCCGGGATTCCTCCGCCACCGCCAGCACCGCGTCGAGACCGCGCAGGCCAGTCCGGCCGCGGATCTCGATCTCGGCGAACTGCGACCACGCGCTCTCCGCGGAGGTGCGGCCCCGCAAGTTCTCGAACCGGACGTTGCCGCTCAGCGCTTCCTTCGCCACCAGTTCGGCTTCGGGCACCGCGAGGCTGCCGTGGAGGTAGCCGTCGGGCACGGTCAGGAGGTTGCCCGCCCAGCGGTCCCCGCCGACGTGGCTGACCTCCCACACCCGCCCGGGATGGTTCTGCGCGAGGCTCGCGACCAGCGGACGGCCGAACACCGCGCAGCACATGTCCTTGCTGCCGTGGGTGCAGACGAGAAAGAGCGGACCGGACACCGGCTCGCCGTGCCCGCGCCGTCCGGCGGCGACGGCTTCGAGGTCAAGGTGGGCGAGTTCGTCGAGGTCGGCGACGTCGAGTCGCTCCGTCCAGCGATTCCCGGGCTGCCCGCTGGCGACGTAAACCGCACGCGGAGCGCCTGGCTCCCGCGCGTGCCGCCCTGGCTTCCGGATCAGCAGCGGCCGCAGGCCTGCGGCGCGCGCGGCTTCGAGGCGCTCGGCGGGAAACATCGCGGCCAGGACGTCTTCGAGCGCGTCCGGACCCCACGAGCCCGGCTGCTCGACCAGCAGCCAGGACGTCATGCGCGCGGCGGTCCCGGCGGGCTCGCCGCCGAGCTCGCGAGTCAACGCGGCGCATCCGGGCGCAGCATTCCGGCCCGGGAAGCAGATTCCCGGCCCCGAGTGCCGCACGTCGGGCTTAGGCATGCCTAAGTATAGCTGACGGCTCGTCCTGCCTCTCCGAGGCGACCGTCCGCGGCGCGCGACATCACACGATCGGGCAGTACTGGGGCTGGCTCAGCCCCTAGCTCAAGCCCGAGCCACCAGCCCCTGCACGACCAGCTCCCCCAACAGCGCCCGCACCGTCGCCGGAGGCACACCCGGCGCAGCATCGACAAGCACCTTGAACGGCTGCGGCCCACACCCGAGCAACGCGGCGAGCACCGGCCGCGCAGCTTCGGCGAAAACCAGCCGCTTCCCAGCCCCGACCAGGGCCACCGTGCCGTCGCCGTCCGCCAGCGCGGCGCGCGGGACGAGCAGCCGGACCTCGAAATCGTCGTCCGGCGGCAGCAGTTCCGCCGTCGCCGCCCATGGCAGGCCGACGCGGGTCTGCGCCGGAGCCTGGGCGTCGCGGTCGGCGAGGAACCGGTCGACCACGTCGCCCGCGGTCAGCTCCGCCAGCCGGAGACGCAGCGCTTCGGCGCGCTCCGCCCGCGCGTCCGGACCGGCGAACCGGGGCAGGTCCGCGCGGAACAGCTCGTCGGAGCGCAGCTGATCGGCCAGCCACGCCACGAGGTCCACGCCGGTGGCGGCGTTGAACCCGATCGTCAGATGCAGCGACTCCTCGCCGACGGCGGACACGTCGTGCCAATGCCCGCGCGGCAGGTAAAGGACGTCGCCGTCCTCCAGGAGGAAGTCGTCGTGCGGCTCGCCCTCCGGACGTTCCGGCAGCTCGACGTCCCGCTGCAGCGGCGAAGGCCGGGTCACCCCGTGCAGCCGCCACCGCTTGCGGCCGGAGAGCTGGATGATGAAGGCGTCGTGGTCGTCCCAGTGCACGTCGAAGCCGTGCGTGGTGCCCCAGCCCGCGTACAGGTTGACCTGGATCCGCTCGCGCAAGTCGTGTTCGAGCCTGCCCGCCAGCTCGCCGACCTCGTCGACCAGTTCGTTGACCGAATCGAGCACGAGCGTCGCGCCGGCGCGCAGGCGTTCCGCGAACGGGGCCGAGAGCACGCGCGGGACCTGGCCGTTGCGCCGGGTCGAGACCATTTCGGTGTAGGTGTGGGCGGGGACGACGTCGCCGTCGAGCGCGAGCCGCAGCCGGGGGAATTCCAGCCGGTGCTGGCGCAGCACCCGGTCCAGCTCCGGCCACGGGAGCAGCGACGCGAACCGCCCCTTCTCCCCCGGGAACCGCCGCGGCTGCCTGCCGAGGACCTCTGCGAAGAACTGGCCGGCCTCGAGCGGTGCCACGAGGCCGGCCAGTCCGGGAATCTCCGTCATGGAGCGGGACAACGGCTAGTCGTTGCCGTCGTTGTCGGCCACGGCTCCGTTGGCCTTGCCGCGGTCCACCGCGGCGGTCAGCGGTTCCACGCTCAGCAGCAGGCCGCTGGCGGCCGCGTCGGTGTCGGTTGTCATGCGTTCTTGAGCCATCCGGACCTCGCAACGTCGACGACTGGGCCCGCCTCACGCTACGGGAGATCGCCGGGACGGACATCGGTCATTTGAGTGCTCTTCCCCGGCCCCGCGACCACCCTCGGCAGCCTTGGCCCGTCACAGATTCTGCCGGTAATCCTGCTCTAGACCGGCTCGCAGCTGCTGCTCGTCCACCCCCGCGCGCACCAGCTTCGCGGCATCGCCCGCGGTCTCGTTCAGCTTGAGATGGTCGGTCCAGATCGTGGACGAGCGCGGCAGGTCGGCCGGATCGACCTGCCGGGCGGCGTCCCACAATCCGGCCTCGCACAGCGCGGCGCACTGTCCGAGCCGGACGGTCTCTACTTCCACTTTCAGCACCGCTTTCGGGGTGCGATTGCGCTCGGTCATCGACTCGCGCAGCGCGGGTTCCGTGCTGATGACCGCCTTCCCGGTGATCTCCAGTGTGCGGTTGTCCCCAGGGACCACGGCCACTACCGCCACATCGGGGCGTTCGACGACATTGTGGAACGTATCGGTGCGCCGGTTGCCCGGCCGATCCGCGAGCACGACCGTCGTCGGTCCGATCATCCGGGCCACTCCGGGAGGATCGCCCTTGGGACTGGCGTCCGCGTTCCCGGCGCTGTCCCGCGACGTGATCACCGCGAACGGCGCGGCGGCAAGGAAAGCAGCCGCTGCGGGCCCGAGGAGTTCGCCTTCCTCAACGGCGTCGGTGTCCGATCCTGCGGCAGGATCCCACAGGTTCGAGCGGATCACCGCCTTCCCGCAATGCAGGAACGCTTCCTCGACGAGGAGCCCGTCTTCGTCTGCGGTGCCATTGATCCGCAAGGTTTCGCGCCATCCGGGGACGAGCACCAGCAGCGCGGCTCCCGTACCCGGTGCGGCGTCCGCCGGAACGGGAAGCTTGAGTCGCGACTCTGTCTCGGCCTTCGCGAACCCGGACGCTCCGCCGACCATCTCGGCCCGCTGACGACCCCCGACGTCGACGTAGCCGAGCACTGCGGCGGGGCTGTGCGCGAGCAGCACGCGGCAATGCGGGTCGAGGTGGTCGATCGACTTCATCATGACCGGCAGCGGCCGTTCGCCCACGACGCGTTCCAGGTCCGGCACCGCACGGATGATCCCCATGGAGTTAGGTTAACCTAAGAACTTGACTGTGGGCTGCTGCAGTCCTCCTCACCGCCGACGTTAGCGAGGCCGCGCAGCACGGGATCGACCCCGCCGCCGGACGAGTGCCGTGCCGCCCAACCCGGTTTGGCCCCAGGCACGAACGGCACCGGCCAGCGCCAGCCTCCGCCCGCCGTCGGTCACGCGCCGCAGCACTTCCCCACAGCGCCAGCCTCCGCCCGCCGTCCGTCACGCGCCGCAGCACTTCCACGCCAGGCCCGTTCCGCACCAGAACCCGCCTCGCCGAGCCCCGCACCCGCGTCGCCAACGCCGTCGATCCCCATCCGGCGGAACATCGCACACCCGATCCAGAATCCCGGGATTTTGCATACCAAAACCTGTATCCTGAAAACCGAGTTCCTCGAATCCCGCCGCAGATCCCACCACCCGAGGTGCACCGTGACCGAGTCCGTTTCCCCCCTGCCCGAACGCGGGCCCACCGGCCGCCGGACAGCGAAGGGGTCGCTCGCCGGCAAGAGCGGCAACCGGGTGGAGCGGCCCGCGCCGTTGCGGCAGGTCGTGTACGACGCGCTCGCCGAGCTGATCATCAACCGCACGCTCGAACCCGGCCAGCACCTGGTCGAGGCCGATCTGGCCGAATACCTGGGCGTCAGCCGCCAGCCGGTCCGCGAGGCGCTGCAACGGCTGCAGAGCGAAGGCTGGGTCGACCTCCGGCCGGCGCAGGGCGCGTTCGTGCACCTGCCCACCGACGAGGAGGCCGACCAGCTGCTCGGCGTCCGGGCGGTCCTGGAAACCCATTCCGCCCGGCTGGCCGCGGCCTGCGCGACCGACGAGGACATCAAGCGCCTGTGGCAATTGCAGGACGTCGGCATGAAAGCCCTGGCCGCGGACGACAGCGAGCGCCTTGTCGCGGCGAACGCGGACCTGCATTCCTACATCACCGAACTGACCGGCAACGCCGTCCTGTCCGAGCTGATCGGTTTGGTCGACCGCCGGGTTCGCTGGTACTACACGCCGATCGCCCGGCCGCGCGGGCGCGACGCGTGGCAGGAGCACGCCGCGCTGATCGAGGCGATCGCGGCGCACAACGTCGACAAGGCGGAGAAAATCATGGCGCAGCACACCGAACGCACGCGCCAGGCGTTCCACGAACGGCCGGACGCGGCGGAGTGAGCACAGCGGTCCGGGAGCGACGGGGCGGATGCCAGCCGTCCCGTCGCTCCCGGACCCGCGGGGAAATTCAGTTGCCGGCCGCCGGAGCGGTGCGGGCGATCTGCTTGCCCGCCTTTTCCGCCGAGCCGCGCCCGGAACGCCCGGGCTGGCGCAGGAACAGCGTCATCACGGCGGACAGCAACGCGATGGACCCGGCCAGCACATACGCACCGGTGTAGCCCCACGCCGCGATCACCCCGGCCGCCAAGCCGCCGCCTCCGACCCCGCCGACCAGTTTCGCGCTGTAGACGATGCCGTAGTTGGTCGCGTTGTGGTTCTCGCCGAAGTAGTCCGGTACCAGCGCGGCGAACAGCGGATAGAACGCGCCGCTGCCGAACCCGGTCAGCACCGCGAACACCATGAACCAGAACAAGCTGTGCGTCTTGCCCGACCACAGCACGCCGAATTGCGCGAACGCCGCGATCACCAGCACCCAGAACAACGTCGCCTTGCGGCCGATCCGGTCGGACGCCCAGCCGACGATTCCCCGGCCGACCCCGTTCACAATCGCCAGGACACCCGCCGAGGAAGCGGCCACAAAAGCGCCGAACTGGCTTTCCTTGGCGAAATCGACCTGGAAATTGATCCCGAACAGCGATACCCCGCCGATCACCACGAGGGTGACCCACATCAGCGGAAGCATCCCGCTGCGAATCGCCTCCATCGGCGTGAACTGGCGCACCGCGGGCGGGTTCTTGGCCAGGCTTTTCGCCTTGCCCGCCGCACTGCCCTTCAGCCAGGCGATCGGGTCGACCTCGGCCGGCCACCAGTTCTTCGGCGGATCCTTGAACAGGAAACCGCACAGCCCGACCACCACGAGCATGTACAGGCCGATCGCGTCGAGCGTGATCGTCACGTTCTCATGCCCGAGGAAAGCACTGAACAGGTAAATGAACGGCACCGAACCGTACGCGAATCCGCCGTTCACGAAACCGGTCCGAGCGCCGCGTTTCTCCGGATACCATTTACCGACCATGTTGATGCACGTCGCGTACACCAGTCCGGCGCCGATTCCGCCCAGCACCGAATACCCGACGAACGCCACCACCAGATTTCCGCTGTGCGCGATGGAGAAGTAGCCGATCCCGGAACAGACCGCCCCGGCCAGCATCGCCGTCTTCGCTGACACGATGTTCTTCTCCCGCAGCCGCCCGGCCGGGAACGCGACCCCGGCCTGGAACACGGCCCAGATGCTGGCCAGCCAGAACGCGTCCGACAAGGACCAGCCGTATTTCTCTTCGAGCGTTCCTTCGACGGCTCCCCAGCCGTATTCGAACACGCTCACCGCCATCATGGCCACCCACGGCAGCCAGACCATCCAGCTGCGGGACCGTCCCATCAGGTCCCGGGGGCTCTCCCCGATCCGGTACGTCCGCCCGTTTTCGTCGACGATCTCCTGGTATGTCGGTTGGGCTGCGGTCATGAGAATTCTCTTTCGTCACCGTTGACTTCGGTTCCCGTGCCGGGCTGTCTCCGTTCTTCCCCCGAGCCGGGACGCGCCCCGCGTCCCGGCGTCCCTTCCTCGCCGCACTCCGCTGACCAGCGGTTAGGTGTCGGGCAACGTACGCCTCCCTCCGGACTTGATCAAGACAGCAGACCCGCCGAACGCGCCCAGCGGTACTTCGCGCCGAGCACCGCGACCGGCTTTTCAGTCGTGTAGGGATAAGCGACGACGCCGTGGGCGTACAGATGTTCGGCGGCCCGCTCGACCTCGACATCTCCGGACAGCGAAGCCACCACTGGCTTGTGGATCCCCTTGCGCCGGAACTCCTCGACGACGTCCACGACCAGCTCCGCGAACACCATCGGCGGCGTGACGATCGTGTGCCAGTAACCGAGAACCAACGAGTGAATACGATCGTCGGACAGGCCGAGCGCGATGGTGTTCCGATAGGTCGAGGGCGGTTCTCCGCCGGTGATGTCCACCGGGTTGCCCGCCGCGCCGAACGGCGGGATGTATTCGCGGAAAGCGGCGTCGAGGTCGTCCGGGATCCGCATCAGCGTGAGCCCGTTGTCCACACAGGCGTCCGACAGCAGCACCCCGGAACCGCCGGCGCCGGTGATGATCACGACGTTCTCGCCCTTCGGCGTGGGCAGTTTCGGCACGCCACGCGCGTATTCGAGCAGGTCGTTGAGCCCGGGCGCGCGAATGACGCCGCTCTGGCGCAGGATGTCGTCGTAGACCCGGTCATTGCCCGCCAGCGCACCGGTATGCGACCCGGCCGCTTTCGCCCCTTCCGACGTGCGCCCGGCTTTCAGCACTACTACTGGTTTCTTCGCTGACACCCGTTTCGCGGTTTCGGCGAACGCGCGACCGTCCTTGAGGTCTTCCAGATGCATGGCGACGAGTTCGGTGTTGTCGTCGTGCTCGAAAAACGTGAGCAGATCGTCTTCGTCGATATCCGCTTTGTTTCCGACGCCGACAATCGCCGACACGCCCATCCCGGCCGACCGGCTGAAGCCAAGGATCGCCATCCCGATCCCGCCGCTCTGCGACGACAGCGCGACGCCGCCTTTGACGTCATACGGGGTGCAGAAGGTCGCCGACAGGTTTTCCGGCGTGTAGTAGTAGCCGTAGATGTTCGGGCCGAGGATCCGCACGCCGTGTTTGCGCGCGATGGCCAGAACTTCGTTCTGCAGCTCGATGTTTCCCGTCTCGCCGAAGCCCGACGGGATCAGGATCGCCCCGGCGACGCCCTTCGCGCCGGCCTCTTCGAGCGCCGCCGGCACGAACTTGGCCGGGATCGCGAAGACCGCGACATCGACGTCGCCGGGCACGTCCGCGATGCTCGGATACGCCTTGCGGTCGAGGATTTCCGCGGCCTTCGGATTGATCGGATAGATCTCGCCCGCGTAGCCGCCGTTGACGAGGTTCTTCATCACCGAATTGCCGATCTTGCCGTCCTCGGCGGACGCGCCGATCACCGCGACCGCGGCCGGTTTCATGATCCGGTTCATCGCGGTCAGGATCTCGTCCTGGCCGAACCGCACCGGTTCCGCGGCCGCTGCCGGATCGACAAGAATCCGCACGTCCACCGCGGTCGCCCCGGCTCCGGTAGCGAGCACCGGGTTCAGGTCGACCTCGGCCAATTGCGGAAAGTCGGTGACCAGGTGCGACAGCCGGTGCACGACCTCGGCCAGCGCCGCCTTGTCCACCGCCTCGCCACCGCGAACTCCATTGAGGACTTCAGCGGCGGCGATCCCGTCCACCATGGACAGAGCTTCGCCGGTACTCGTTGGTGCCAGCCGGAATGTGACGTCTTTCAGCACCTCGACCAGAACTCCGCCGAGTCCAAACGCGACAATCTTGCCGAAGCTGGGGTCGGTGACCGCGCCGATGATCACCTCCTGCCCGCTGGTCAGCATCTGTTGCACCTGGACGCCGGTGATGCGCGCCGATGCGTCGTATGCCTTGGCATTAGCCAGAATCGTGGCGTAACCGTCCGCGACTTCCTGTTCGGTGCGGAGCCCGACGAGCACGCCGCCAGCCTCGGTTTTGTGCAGGATGTCCGGCGACACGATCTTCAGCACTACCGGCAGCCCGATTTCCGCCGCCTGCGCTACCGCTTCCTCCGCGGACGTCGCGAGCCGTTCCTGTGGCGTCGGAATGCCGTACGCCTCGCAGACCGCGCGTCCTTCCGGTGCTGTGAGCGAGGAACGGCCTTCCTCGGCTACCCGGGCCAGGATTTCCTCGACCGCCGCGCGGCCAGTTTCCGTGGTCATCCTCAGATCACGCCCGCCGTGCGCAACTGCTCGACATCCGCCGCGCTGTAGCCGAGTTCGCCGAGCACTTCGTTGTTGTGTTCGCCCAGCAACGGAGAACGCTCGACGTCCACCGGCGAATCCGACAGCTTCAACGGGCAGCCGACGGTCTTGAACGCGCCGCGCTCCGGATGCGGCACCTCGACCACCGATCCCAGCTCGGCCAGCGTCTCGTCCTCGATCAGTTCCTTAGTGGACAGAATCGGTCCACAAGGGATGCTGCGGGCGTTGAGCAGCTCCATCACTTCCCATTTGGTGCGCTGCTCGGTCCATTCCTCGACCATCGCGAACACCTTGTCCAGTTTGGACAGCCGAGCCTCCGGAGTCGCCCAGTCCGGATCCTCGGCGAGCTCCGGCCGCCCGATGAGCTCGGTCAGCGGAGCCCAGCCGACCGGCTGGACGATGACGTAGATGTAGTCGTTGGGCCCGCCCGGCGCGCAGCGCACCGCCCAGCCCGGCTGCCCGCCGCCGGACGCGTTGCCCGAACGCGGCACCTCGTCGCCGAACCGTTCGTTGGGGTACTCCCCCAGCGGCCCGTGCGCGAGCCGCTGCTGGTCGCGCAGCTTGACCCGGCACAGGTTCAGCACCGCGTCCTGCATCGCCACCTGCACGCGCTGCCCCCGCCCGGTGCTCGTGCGCTGGTACAACGCCGCGAGAATGGCCGCGACGAGGTGGATGCCCGTCCCCGAATCGCCGATCTGCGCCCCAGTGGCGGTTGGCGGGCCCTGCTCGAAGCCGGTCGTGCTCATCGAGCCGCCCATCGCCTGCGCGATCACCTCGTAGGCTTTGAAATTCGCGTACCGGCCGGGTCCGAACCCTTTGATGGACGCGTAGATCAGCCGCTCGTTGATCTCGTGCAGTTTCTCCCAGGAGAACCCGAAACGGTCCACCACACCCGGCCCGAAGTTCTCCACCAGAACGTCCACTGAGGACACCAGCTTGGCGAAGACTTCCTTGCCCTGCTCGCTTTTCATGTTGAGCGTGATGCTGCGCTTGTTCGCGTTCAGCATGGTGAAGTACAGACTGTCCACTCCGGGCAGATCGCGCAGCTGGCCCCGGGTGATGTCGCCGCGGCCGGGGGTTTCGAGCTTCACGACGTCCGCGCCGAGCCAGGCGAGGATCTGGGTCGACGACGGTCCTGATTGGACGTGGGTCATGTCGAGGACGCGGACGCCCTCCAGTGCCTTTCCCATCTTCGGCTCCTCCCGACTACTTGTACATCGTCTGGTTCATGGTTCCGGGGGCGTAGGCGTCCGGGTCGACCCAGACGTTGATCAGCGACGGCTTGCCGGATTCCCGCGCGCGGCGCAGCGCCGGGGCGATGTCCGCCGGGTCGCGGACCTCCTCGCCGTAGCCGCCGAGCATCCGGGCGAACTGGTCGTAAGGGACGTCGCCGAGGGTGTTTCCGATGCGTTCGCGGGCCACGCCGTATTTCTGCGCCTGGCCGTAGCGGATCTGGTTCATCGACGAGTTGTTGCCCACGATCCCGACGAACGGGAGATCGAACCGCACCAGCGTCTCGAAATCCCAGCCGGTGAGGGAAAACGCCCCGTCGCCGAAGAGCGCGACGACTTCCTGATCCGGCCGCGCGTGTTTCGCGGCCATCACGAACGGAATACCCACCCCGAGTGTCCCCAGCGGACCGGGATCCATCCAGTGCCCGGGTGCCTTCGGCTGCACGACCTGCCCGGAGAACGTGACGATGTCGCCGCCGTCGCCGATGTAGATCGAATCCTCGGTCAGGAATTCGTTGATCTCGTGCACGAGCCGGTACGGGTGGATCGGATTCGCGTCGGAATGCTGCTGCGGCAACCGCTTCTGCTTGGCTTTCTCCTCGACCGCACGCAGTTCCTCCAGCCACGGTTTGCGTCCGACCGCCCCGTTGTCCACCCGGCCCGACGCGGCATCCGCGACCGCGGCGAGGATCTGCCCGGCGTCTCCGACAATGCCGAGATCGATGTCGCGATTCTTGCCGACCGTCCGGTAGTCGAGATCGATCTGCACCACTTTCGCGTCCGGGGAAAGCCTTTTGCCGTAACCCATCCGGAAGTCGAACGGCGTGCCGACGATGACGATCACGTCGGCGTTGTCGAACGCGTAACGGCGGGAAAGCTGGAAGTGATGCGGATCGCCCGGCGGGAGCGTGCCTCGACCAGCACCGTTCATGTACGCCGGGATGTTCAAGGCGCGCACCAGTTCCGTCGCGGGCTCGGTGGCGCAAGTCGTCCAAACCTGGCTGCCGAGCAGAATCGCCGGTTTCTTGGCGTGCACCAGCAGATCCGCGAGTTTCTCGACGTCCGCCGGATCGCCCGCGTTCCGAGTGGAAGCGCGATACCGGCCGGACTCCGGGATCCGCGCGTTCTCCAACGGCACGCGGGCGTCGAGAACGTCGCGCGGAATCTCCAAAAAGGACGGTCCAGGTGCGCCCGCGAAGGCTTCCCGGAACGCCATCGACACCAGGTCAGCGGCCCGCGAGGTATGCGGGACGGTCGCGGCGAACTTGGTGATCGGGCTCATCATGTCCACGTGCGGGAGGTCCTGCAGCGAGCCCATTTTGTGCTGGCTCAACGCGCCTTGGCCGCCGATCAGCAGCATCGGGCTCTCCGCGCGCAACGCGTTCGCGACCCCCGTGACCGCGTCCGTCGTCCCTGGCCCCGCCGTGACCACCGCACAGCCAGGACGGCCGGTGATCCGTGCGTACCCGTCCGCGGCGTGCGCCGCGACCTGCTCGTGCCGGACGTCGATGACACTGATGTCCTCGTCGACGCAGCCGTCGTAGATGTCGATGATGTGGCCGCCGCAGAGGGTGAAGATGGTGTCGACGCCTTCGGCTTTCAGGGCTTTCGCGACCAGGTGGCCGCCAGAGATCGTTTCCGCTGCCCCGCCGTCGCCGTTGGCAGTGGCGGCCTTGGGCTGCGCCGTGGTCCCGCTGGCTTTCGCTCCCGCATTCTCGCTGGTCTGCGCGCTGGCGTTGGCGTCGGTTTGCCCAGCCGTCTTCTCACTGACATTGGCCTCGGCTTGCCTCGCCGCCTTCCCGCTGGCGGCCTGCCCGTTGCCCTCTTGGCCGATCCGCCCGCTGGCGTTTTCACCGTTGTTCTCGCCGGGCTTCTGACTGGCGCGCCCGCCCGGGTTCCCGCCGTTGCTCTCGCTGAACTCCGGGCCGGTCCGCCCACTCGGGTTCTCGCCGGACTCCTGGCTGGTCCGCCCGGTCGTGCCTTCGCCCCGCTCCTGGCCTGTCCCCCCGCGTGGGTTCTCGCCGATGTGCTGGCCTGCTTGCCGGCCGGTCGTGGTTGGCGACATGCGCAACTCCTCCTGTCCCGCGCCGGACCTCTCTGATCCGCGCGCTCGTCCCGGTCTGCTCGTGCCCTCTCCGCGGCCCGCCGGGTCTGTCGCCGCAGGTCAGCGGCTCGTCGCCGGAAGACTGTAGATTGCATACCGTATGAGGTAGGCATTAGACTTACTCTTCGAGCCGCCCGCTGTCCAGGGGCATCCGCAGGTTTGTCCGACTGGCTTGCGGGTCTTTGTCCGGCTGGCTTGCGGATCGCTTCGCCACAGGCTCCGGCGAGAGATTCGCTGGCTGATCTGCCGGGTCAAGCGGCCTTGCCGGGCGCTGCCGCCACGCCCGCTCGGGCCGCAACTTCAACCCGAAACCTCAACTCGACCGCCCGCCAGAACCTCAGCTCCACCGCCAAAACCTCGACTCCGCCATCCGCCTCGGCGAGACGCCTCCATCGAACTGGCCGACACAGAAGCGGCGGGCAAACCCGCCACTCACCCGCCTGACAAACCTCCGCTCCCCCGCCTCCGCGAGAGCGGCGGGCAAACCCACCACTCAGCCACCCACGAACCCCAGCTCCCCGCCTCCGCAAGGAAGGAATCCCGATGGATCTCTTGGAACACCAAGCGCGCGACCTTTTCGCCGCGCACGGCGTGCCGGTTCCCCGCGGCCGCGTGGCCGCTACGCCTGAGGAAGCGCGGGCGGCGGCCGTCGACATCGGCGGGCCGGTCGTCGTGAAAGCCCAAGTCAAAACCGGCGGCCGAGGCAAGGCAGGCGGGGTGAAACTCGCGGCCGGGCCGGACGATGCCGAGCGGACCGCCAGCGAGATCCTCGGCATGGACATCAAAGGCCATCGCGTGCATCGCGTTCTCGTGACCGAGGCCACCGATATCGCCGACGAGTACTACGTTTCCTACCTTCTCGACCGCGCCGACCGCACCTTCCTCGCGATGGCATCCGCGGCCGGCGGAATGGATATCGAGGAAGTCGCCGAGACTCGGCCGGAAGCGCTGGTCAAGGTGCCGATCGACATCCGCGTCGGCGTCGACTTAGTGAAGGCGCGCCGGATATGCGCGGCCGCACAGCTTCCGGTCGAAGCGGCGAGCGTCCTGGTGCGGTTGTGGGACGTGTTCACCTCGGAGGACGCGACGCTCGTCGAGGTGAATCCACTTGCCCGTACGCGCGGCGGGGAGATCGTCGCGCTCGACGGGAAGGTCACGCTCGACGACAACGCCGCATTCCGGCATCCCGGGCACCAAGCGTTCATGGACGCGGAAATCGGTGATCCGCTGGAACAGCAGGCTGCCGAGCAGGGGCTCAACTACGTGAAGCTTGACGGCGACATCGGCGTCATCGGCAACGGCGCCGGGCTCGTGATGTCCACTCTGGATGTAGTGGCTGCCGCGGCGCGGGACGCGGGAGCGGCCGGACCGGCGAATTTCCTCGACATCGGCGGCGGGGCGTCGGCGGAAGTGATGTCGGCCGGGCTGGGGGTGATTCTCGGGGATCCGGCGGTGTGCAGTGTGTTCGTGAACGTCTTCGGCGGGATCACGGCGTGCGACGCGGTGGCGGACGGCATCGTAAAAGCGCTGGCGTTGCTGGGCGATCGCGCGACGAAACCGTTGGTCGTCCGACTCGACGGGAACAACGTCGCGGAGGGCAGGCGGATCCTCGCCGAGGCAGCGCACCCCCTGGTCACAGTGGTCGCGACGATGGACGACGCCGCGCGCGAAGCGGCCAAGCTCGCGACCGTGACGGAGGGCTGACCGATGGCGATTTTCCTGGGCAACACCAGCCGGGTCATCGTTTCCGGCATCACCGGTTCCGAGGGAGCCAAGCACACCCGTCGCATGCTGGCCGCGGGCACGAACGTCGTGGGCGGGGTGAATCCGCGCAAGGCCGGGCAGACAGTTTCCCTTGACGGGCACGAACTGCCGGTGTTCGGCGGCGTCGCCGAGGCGATGGAGGAGACCGGTGCGGACGTAGTGGTCTTGTTCGTGCCGCCGCCGTTCGTGAAGGACGCGGTGCTCGAAGCGATCGACGCCGGCATCGGTCTCGCAGTGGTGATCACCGAGGGCGTGCCGGTGCACGATTCCGCCGCGTTCTGGGCGCACGCACGCGACAAGGGCACCCGGATCATCGGGCCGAACTGCCCCGGCCTCATCTCCCCCGGACTGTCGAACGCCGGGATCATTCCCGCCGACATCACCGGTCCCGGGCGGATCGGGCTGGTGTCGAAATCCGGGACGCTCACCTACCAGCTCATGCACGAACTCCGCGACATCGGGTTCTCCAGCTGCATCGGCATCGGCGGCGACCCGGTCATCGGCACCACGCACATCGACGCGGTCGAGGCGTTCGAGAAGGACCCGGACACCGACGTGATCGTGCTGATCGGCGAAATCGGCGGCGACGCGGAGGAACGCGCCGCGGCTTACGTGCGGGAGAACGTGCGGAAGCCGGTCGTCGGGTACGTCGCCGGATTCACCGCGCCGGAGGGCAAAACCATGGGACACGCGGGAGCGATCGTGTCGGGATCGTCCGGGACCGCCGCGGCGAAGAAGTCGGCGCTCGAAGCGGCCGGAATCCGGGTGGGGCGCACGCCGAGCGAGACAGCGCGGCTGGTTCGCGAAGTTCTCGCCGAAACCAGCTGACGTCTCCCTGAGCCAGCACAGGCGTAGTACTACAACCGGAGTGGTTCGGAGTCAGGAGGACCGATGGACCTGCGGCAGCTGGAAACCGTCGTGGCAGTAGCCGAGGAAGGCGGATTCACGGCTGCCGCGCGGAGGTTGCATACGGTGCAGTCCACTGTGTCCACTGTGGTCCGTGCGCTCGAACGGGATCTCGGCACCGAGTTGTTCGAGCGCACCACCCATCGGGTCGCGCTTACGCCTGCGGGCAAAGCGTTTCTCCCGGCCGCGCGAGCCGCGCTGGAGGCGGCGAGCCAGGCTCGGGCGACCGTCGACCGGGCGCGCTGGCAGGTCACCGGGGAGGTGCGGATCGGCGTCATGCCCGGGGCGTGGCCGGAACCGCACCGGGCGCTCAGTGCGTTGCGCCGCGATCATCCCGGGGTGCGCGTGCTGGTGCGGACCGCGCCACCGCACCAACTGCGGGAGGCGGTCGTGACATCCACTGTGGACATAGTGGTCGCAGTCGCCGGTTGCGCCCCGGGCGCCGGACTGATGAGCCGTCCGGTCCGACGGGAAGAGATGGTGCTAGTCACCGCCGCCGGTGACGGCTCCGCGGACCGTCCGGTCTCGGCCGCCGAAGCCGCCAGTACCGCAGTGGTGGATTTCGCGCCGGGCTGGGCGATCCGGGAGGCCACCGACCGGACGTTCCAGTCGGCGCGCGTGCGCCGGACCGTCGTGCACGAGGTCACCGACGCGCCCTCCGCGGCGGAACTCGTCCGACACGATCTGGGCGGTTGCGTGCTGCCGGTGTCGGTCGCAGCGCAATTCCCCGACCTGACCGGCCGCCGCTTCACCCGCGGCGGCCCGACATGGAACATCACCGCCACGCATGCCAGCGACCCGCGCCCGGCGGTGGCTGCGGTGTTGCGGCATCTGACCTGACCGCCCACTGGTCCGCCCGCAGCCCGACCTCGAATCACGGCGAGCTGCCTCAGACAGTGGCGACGATGTTGCGGCACCTCACCAGAACTCCCGCACCCGCAGCGAACCGACGCCGAACACACGCTGGTGATCCGCGGCCGGAGAGGGGCAGCGATGTCGCTCCTGATCAGATGACGGTTCACCCGCCGCATCCCACGCCCGCGGTGCCGGTTCGCGTCCAGAGCTGGCCGCTCCGCAACACTCGCCCGCGTCCAGCCCACGACCGCACCTGCGTCGCTTGCAGACACGAGGCCACATCTGACAGCCCCGAATCCGCCACACCCGGTCTCGTCCGCTCCACGGCCCCACCCGCTTCACTTGCAGACACAACGCCACACCTGGCAACCCCCGACTCTGCCTCCACCGCTTCGCTCGCAGACGCTAAACCTCCCCCGGCAATCCCGGCTTCGCATCGTCCAGCCCAGGCCCCGGTGCCAAGCGAGCCGCCCCGAGCCAACGCTCCTCGCAACCGCAACGACACCCGCATCCGGCTGCCTTAGAAACCCAGCGATGCCCAGCAAACCTGGCTCAGCCAGAAGCCCAATCCGCCCGAATATGCTTCAGATGCGCCCGCACCTGCCCCTCCAACCGGCCCCAATCCCGCGCCGCCACCGTCGCCAGCATCTCCCGGTGCTCCCGGGCCGAATCCGTCAACCGGCCATGCTCGGCGAGCTTTTCCAAGCCGTACAGCCGTGTCTGGTCGCGCAGGTTCGCGATGGCGTCCGTCAACCGTCCGTTCCCCGCCAGGGACAGCAAGTCCAGATGGAACCGGCGGTCCGCCTCCAGGAAGCGCGCCACGTCACCGTCCTCAGCTGCGGCCTCGATCTCGGCGGCCAGGCCGTCCAGCCGGGCGAGGTCGTCGGGGCCTGCGGCTGCGGCGGCGGACAGTGTCGCCGGGACCTCGAGCAGCAGCCGCATTTCGTAGATTTCGTCGAGGTCGCGTTCGGTCATCGCGACGACTCGGTAGCCGCGGTTGCGGACCGGCTCCAGGAGGCCCTGGTTGACCAGCGTCAGCAGTGCCTCGCGCACCGGGCTGCTCGACACGCCCAGGCGCGTCGCGAGGGCAGCGGCCGAATAGATGTCGCCGGGGCGCAGCTCGCCGGACACCATCGCCTGCCGCACCACTTCGAGCACTTGTTCGCGCAGGTTAGTGCGCTGCAGCTGCGTCAACGGGGCGCTCCTCCGCTCTCGCGGGCTTGACTTCGCCCGCTTCCGTCCAGCATCGTACCGGAGTAACCGGTAGCCGGTTACTAAGGAGTAACTAATGCCTGAGGTCCGGGGTTACTGCACGTTGTGCCGGTCGCGCTGCGGCGCGGTCTACACGATCGAGAACGGCTCGCTGCGCGGCGTCCGGCCGGATTCCGCGCATCCGACCGGGGCCGCGCTGTGCCCGAAGGGGCGGGCGGCGCCTGAACTGGTGCACTCCCCCGAACGGCTGCGCAGGCCGTTGCGGCGCACGACGCCGAAGTCCGATCCGGATCCGAAGTGGCGCGAGATCAGCTGGGACGAAGCGCTTTCCGAGATCGCCGCGCGGCTCGGCGACATCCGCGCGGCCAGCGGGGCGGAGGCGGTCGCGTTTTCAGTGACCTCCCCCAGTGGCACGCCGATGTCCGATTCGATCGACTGGGTCGAGCGGTTCATCCGGCTCTTCGGCAGCCCCAACACGCTGTACTCGACCGAGATCTGCAACTGGCACAAGGATTTCGCGCACGCGTTCACGTTCGGTTCGGGATTGCCCGCGCCGGATTACACGGGCACGGAGTTCGCGGTGCTGTGGGGACACAATCCGGCCAAGGCGTGGCTCGCGCAGTCTGCCGCGCTGGCCGGGGCGCGGACGCCGAGGCTTGCCGTTGTCGATCCGCGGCGAACCGCCAGCGCTGTGCAGGCCGAACATTGGCTCCGGGTCCGGCCGGGCGCCGACGGTGCGCTCGCGCTCGGGGTCGCCCGGGCGTTGCTTGAGCGTCGTGGGCATGACGAGGCGTTCGTGCGGTCGTGGACGAACGCTCCGTTGCTGGTCCGCGTCGACACGGGGCGATTTCTCCGGGCGGCCGAGATTGACCCCGCGGCGGCCGGGTTCGCGGTGTGGGACGAAGCAGCGGGTCAAGCTGAGCCGTACGACACGCATTATCCAGCAAACGGGCCGGAAAGGTTTGCGCTGCACGGAAAACGCCACGTGCGTACGTTGGCCGGTTCGGTCGAGTGTGTTCCCGCGTTCGAGCATTACACGCAGGCTTGTGCCGCGTGGCCGCTCGCCCGGACCGAGGCGGTGACGACCGTCGAGGGCGCGGCGATCGAAGCGTTCGCGGCTGATCTTGCCGAGGCGAAGTCCGTGACGTACGCGGCGTGGTCGGGCGTCGGCCAGCACGCGAACGCGACGCAGACCGAGCGCGCGATCGCCACTCTCTACGCGCTCACCGGTAGCTACGACTCCCCCGGCGGCAACGTCGTTCTGCCGAAACTGCCGGTCGCTCCGGTCACCTCGCCGGATCAGCTCGCGCCTGAGCAGCGCGCGAAAGCCCTTGGCATTCAAGAGTTTCCGCTCGGACCGCCTGCGCAGGGCTGGGTGACTGCGCGCGACTTTTGCCGAGCGGTTCTCGATGAGGAGCCTTATCCAGTCCGCGCGTTGGTGTCGTTCGGCGGGAATCTTCTGTTGTCGCAACCGGATCCCCGGCGGACTGCGGAGGCGTTGCGGCGCTTGGAGTTCGCGGTTCATCTCGACTTGTTCGAGAATCCGACGGCGCGGTTCGCCGACCTTCTGCTGCCGGTCCAGACGCCTTGGGAGCACGAGGCGGTCAAGGCGGGTTTCGAGATCACGCGGGCGGCGCAGGAGCACGTGCAGCTGCGACCGCGGATGACTGATCCGATCGGCGAGTCGCGTTCGGACACTGAGGTCGTGTTCGAACTGGCCGAGCGGCTCGGACTGGGGGCGGAGTTTTTCGACGGCCGTATCGAGGACGGCTGGGATCATCAGCTGGCCCCGCTCGGCCTCACCGCTGCGGAGTTGCGCGAGCGGCCTGGCGGCTTGGATCTGCCGTTGCAGACTGAGTATCGCAAATACGCTCGGTGCGCGGAAAATGGCGCGGTGACTGGGTTTGCGACGCCGACCCGTCGGGTCGAGCTGTACTCGGAGCGGCTCGCCGAGCATGGCCAGCCCGCGGTCCCGAACGCGGAGCCGCCCGCGCCGGATCCTCGGCATCCGCTGGTGCTGACGTGCGCGAAGAACGGGTACTTCTGCCACAGCCAGCATCGCGGGATTTCGTCGCTGCGCAAGCGTTCTCCCGAACCGGCCGTCGACCTGAGCGCGGAACTCGCGGCCGAGCGCGGCATCGAGGACGGACAGTGGGTCCGGATCACGACGGCCGCCGCGGACGTCCGGATGCGGGCGCGAATCGACCCCGCGCTGCATCGCGACGTGGTCGTGGCGGAGTACGGCTGGTGGCAGCCGGCACCCGACCTCGCCCTGCCCGGTTCGGACCCGCTCGAGGACGGCGGGACCAACTACAACCTGCTGGTCGGCGACGACGCCCACGACCCGGTGAGCGGGTCGGTCCCGTTGCGCTCGACGTTCTGCGACGTCCAGCCCGACGAGGCGGAGCCGTGGACCGGGCAGCGGGAGTTCGCGGTCGAGCGCGCGGAGTTCGAGACCGAGGACATCCGGTCGGTGCACCTCAAGCCGGTCGACGGCCAGTCGGTGCCGGAGTTCCGCGCCGGGCAGCACATCACCGTCGCCTGGCCGGACGCACCTGGGCTGACCCGCAGTTATTCGCTCACCGGGTCGGCTCAAGCGCCGGACGACGGGTATGCGATCGCGGTGCGGCGGGTGCCGGGCGGGCAGTTCTCGCCCGCGGTGCACGACCGGGTTGAGCCGGGGACGCGGTTGCTGGTCACGGCTCCGTCCGGCGGGTTCGCGCTGCCGACTGTCCATTCGCGACCGATCGTGCTGCTGGCCGCCGGGATCGGGATCACGCCGTTCCTGAGCTATCTGGAGACCCTCGACGCGGCGTCGGCACCGGAGATCGTGCTGCACCACGGCAGCCGCGACCGGTCTCGGCACGCCTTCCGCGAGCGCATCGCCGAGCTGGCGGGCCGTCTGCCCAGTGTCCAGATCGTGGACCACTACAGCCGTCCTGGTCCGGAGGAGCACTGCGCTTTCACCGGCCGGATCACCGCTGACCGGGTCGACGCCGACCTGATCCGGCGGCGGGCCCGGTTCTACTTGTGCGGCCCCGAAAACATGCTGGACGAACTCACCGCGGACCTGGTGGAGCGGGGCGTGCCGCGCTTCGACATCTTCACCGAGAAGTTCCACGCTGCGGCGGCCCCGGTCCAGATCCCGGACGGCGCCACGGCCACCGTGCGGTTCGCGCGGTCCGGCCGCGAGGTCACCTGGCGGGCGGGCGATGGCGATCTGCTGCGGTTCGCCGAGGCTTCCGGCGTCGCGCTGCCCAGCGGATGCCGGCTCGGACAGTGCGAAAGCTGCGCGGTGCCGGTGCTCGACGGAACGGTCGCGCACCTGGTCGCTGTCGCCGACGATGTGCCCGCTGACCAGTGCCTCGCCTGCCAGGCAGTACCCACTACCGATGTAGTGCTCGATGCGTGAGCCTCGTCACCCCTAACTTCGCAAACCCCGTTGGGGGTGCGAAATCCGGCATCCGGACGGCATCATCGGCGGATGGCTCTCGACCAGACATCGCGCGAAGTGTACGAGGACATCGTCCGGAGGAATCCGGCCGAGCCGGAGTTCCACCAGGCCGTGTTCGAGGTGCTCGAAGCGATCCGGCCCGCTCTTCAGCGGGATCCGGACCTGCGCGACGCGGCGATGCTGGAGCGGCTGTGCGAGCCTGAGCGGCAAGTAATGTTCCGGGTGGTCTGGACCGACGACGCGGGCGCGGTGCACGTCAACCGCGGTTTCCGGGTCGGGTTCAGCTCGGCGCTCGGACCGTACAAGGGCGGGCTGCGCTTCCGCGGCGACGTCACGCTCGGGACGGTCAAGTTCCTCGCCTTCGAACAGATTTTCAAGAACGCGCTCACCGGGCTCGGCATCGGCGCGGGCAAGGGCGGGTCCGACTTCGACCCGGCCGGCCGCAGCGACGGCGAGATCATGCGGTTCTGCCAGGCGTTCATGACCGAACTGGTCCGGCACATCGGCCCGGAAACCGACGTGCCGGCGGGCGACATCGGCGTCGGCGGGCGCGAGATCGGCTACCTGTTCGGCCAGTACAAGCGGCTCACCAACCGCTACGACGCGGGCACGATCACCGGCAAGAACCCGTTGCTGGGCGGCATTCCGGCGCGCCCGGAGGCCACCGGTTACGGGACGGTGTACTTCCTCGAAGCGATGCTCGGCGCGCGCGACGACTCGTTCTCCGGCCGCACCGCGGTGGTGTCCGGTTCGGGCAACGTCGCCTATCACGCGATCGCGAAGCTCCAGGAACTCGGGGCGCGGCCGATCGTGTGCTCGGATTCCGGCGGGTACATCCACGATCCGCGCGGGATCGACCTGGAAGTGCTGCACGACTTGAAGGTCGCGCGGCGCGGGCGGCTTTCGGAGTATGTCGATCATGTGCCGTCGGCGAAATTTGTCACGGATGGCACGCCATGGGATGTGCCGTGCGATCTGGCGCTTCCGTGCGCGACGCAGAACGAACTGGACGAGCAGTCGGCGTTGCGGCTGGTGAAGAACAACGTCCGCGCGGTCGCCGAGGGCGCGAACATGCCGTGCACGCCTGGTTCGCTGCAGGTGTTCCGCGAGGCTGGGGTCGCGGTCGGCCCTGGAAAGGCGGCGAACGCGGGTGGCGTCGCGGTGTCGGCGCTGGAGATGCAGCAGAACGCGGCGCGCGAGCGGTGGACGTTCGAGCGCACCGACCGGACGCTGCGCGACATCATGACCGACATCCACCGGACGTGCCTCGAAACCGCCGACGAGCACGGGGTCGCCGGGGACTACGTGAGCGGGGCGAATATCGCCGGGTTCCGGAAGGTCGTCGCGGCGATGGACGTCTGCGGGTACATCTGAGGCGGGTCTACGGTCTTCGTTCGGCAGAATTTTGTATGCAGTATTTAGTCGCTGGTGTGCCGGTCGGCTGAATGGTGGCTGTGGTTCACAGTGGACAGGATTCTCTGCGGTCTTGGTTCCGGGGGTCCGGGGGGTTGGGCTCCGGAGATGCGGGGTTCCGGGTTCCGGGGTTTGGGCTCCGGGGCAGTTGCGTGACGGGGTCCATTCCGGAGCAGGTGTCGACGCCCGTGCCAGGGCGGGTGTCGGTGGAAGTGCTGGAGCAGATGCCAGCGACGGGGCCGGTGTCGATGCTGATGCAGATGCCCGGCACAGATGCCCGCGGTGAAGCCGATGTCGGTGACTGTGCCGATGCGGGCGCCTGGCACTGATGCCGATGCGAGGCCCCCATGCTGACGCAGGCGCCCGGAACCGGTCCCGGTGCTGACGCAGGGCCTGGTGCCGACGCCGGGACGGTCGCGGGGTGGCGACGGTGCCCAGCCGGTCGCGTCCCGGGCCCGGACCTCCCGGGCGCAGCAGCGGGACAGCGGCTGCCCCGGTGCTGGGGCCGTCGCGTCCCGGTGCCGGATTCGCCGGTCGGCGGGAAACCCGGGCTGACGCCGTCGCTTGCTGTGAGCGTCAGGGCGGGCGGTCACCGCGCGGAGGAGAAAGTCACCACGACATAAAGGAAAACCAGCAGCCCGGCGACGCCGAAGACAGCCGCGACCGCGCTGCGCACCCAGGTGACCAGGCCGGTGGCGGTGCGCTGCCGGTAGCTGCTGTACCGCGCGTGGGTCTGGCTCACTCTGTCCAGCAGTCCTCCCACGAACAGACCCGCGCCCAGGACCAGCAGAATGATAAGCAACGTCGGCATGACCGGGCGCCTCCTTCGGTAGCACGCTGTTTCCCAGCTTTAGACAGCGAGAATCCCGGGCCGGGCGTCTGGCGACTACGGGAGAAGGTCTTCCGGTCCAGGGACTTGTGACCCGGCGCCTGCGGGCGAACGACCACCTCGGCGACACTTTCCCGAACTGCGTTCTCACTGGGAAAAGCATTTCCGGACAAAAGAAGGGGCCGACAATCCCGGCCGGTGCTTGACGTGCGTCCGGCGGGACGCTTCGGTACGGGGATGAACGCGTATGTGGAGCGTCCGCCGGTGCCGGGGCTGGCGGGAGTCGTGCGCACGGTGTGGATCCAGCGCACCGGCGACGCGCCGTACGTGCAGCGGCATCTGCCGACCGGCGGTGTCGAGATCCATTTCCCGGTCGGTGGGCGTCCGCAGTTGCTCGGGCCGTTGACCGGGCCGCGGATCGAGGTCATTCCGGCGCACACGACTGTCGTCGGGGTGCGGTTCCGGCCCGGGGCCGCGCCGCCCCTGCCCGCCGGGCTCGACGAGCTGGCCGATCAGCACCTCGGACTGGCCGACTTGTGGGGCCGGACCGCGGACCGGCTCGTGGAGGCGGTCGCCCTCGCCGCGACGCCCGAACTCGGGCTGGCCGCGCTGCAGGCGCATCTCGTGCGGGAATTCCGCCGGACCGGCGGGCTGGACCCGCTGGTCGGGGAAGCGGTGCAGGTGCTGATGCCGTGGGATCCGGTCGGCGTCGACGCGGTGGCCGCGCACCTCGCGCTCTCGGCGAGCCAGCTGCGCCGACGGTGTCTGCAGGCGGTCGGGATGAGCCCGAAGGTGCTCCAGCGGACGTTGCGGTTCCAAGGTTTTCTCGCGCTGGCCCAGGCTGGTGCGATCGCGTCCGGACGGCGGGGCGCGGACGGGATGGCGAGCCTGGCGGTCGACGCCGGTTATGCCGACCAGGCTCATCTCAGCCGCGAATGTCTTCGGCTGACCGGGGTGACGCCGAGACAGCTGCTCGGGGGCGACCTTGACCGGTGTGCTTGCGGGCATGATCATTCCGCTTCGTACGCGCCGTTTTTGGCTACGCGGAGGCGTTCTCCGGTGCATGCGGGTGTTTCCGCGCGGTGGGGATGAGCGCTGGGGGGGCTCCGGCGGACGATGCGACTCCCGGGGTTCACGCACTGGGCCACCCGGAGCCGCACAGGCACGATCAACCCACTGTCGCCTGACGCCTAGAGGCGTTCTCCGGCGCGGGCGGTGTCTCCGCGCTGCGGGAATGAGTCCCGAAGGGACTCCGGCGGACGATGCGACTCCCGGAGTTCACGCACTGACCCTCCCTACACTCGCAGGCACGATCAATTCGACACTCGCAGCCACCCTGAAGTGTTCACCAAAGCGGCATCTCCGCGCGGCGGGAGTCAGTCCCGAAGGGACTCCGGCGGACGATGCGGCTCCCGGAGCTCACGCCCCGGCCCGCCCGGAGTGTGCAGGCACGACCAACCCGCCATCCCTCACGCGCGCGGGGCGGTGTCTGCGCCCGGCGAGAAGGAATCCCGAGGGGGCTCCGACGGGCGAGAAGGAATCCCAAGGGTGGCCTCCGACGGGCGATGCGGTTCCAAGGCTTCGGCGCTAGCCCACCCCGGTGCACTTGCACGCACATTCCCCATCCCGCGCCCCTCGGAGTCGTCCAGACCTGACCGCCTCCTGTGCGCGTTTTGTTCAAGAACGGCGGCCTCGGACTCCGTAGCGTCGTCCCCGTGATCGACCTGACCGCGCTTGACGTCATCTCCCCCGGTTCGCCGGGTTACGAGGCCAGTCCGAGGTCCAGCCTGGTCGTTCGTTGTCATTCGGTCTCGGATGTCGTGCAGGTCATGGCTTACGCGGCCGAGACCGGCAAACCCATCGTGCCGCGTGGTGGTGGGCATTGTTTCGTGGACCGGTGCCCGGACGGCGGGATCGTGGTGGATCTGTCCGGGATGGACCGGATCGCGGTCGACGACGACGGAGTGACAACCGTCGGTGCCGGTGCGCGGCTGGGGGCGGTGTACGCGGCGTTGCACGAGCGCGGCCGGACGATTCCGGCCGGGTGCGGCGACACCGTCGGCATCGCGGGGCTGACGCTCGGCGGCGGGATCGGGCTCCTCGGCCGCCAGTACGGGCTGACTTGCGATCGGCTGGTGGGCGCGCAGGTGGTGCTCGCGGACCGGAGTGTCGTGGAGGTTGACGAGCACCGGGAATCTGACCTGTTCTGGGCGTTGCGCGGCGCGGGCGGCGGGCAGTTCGGCATCGTCACGGAGTTGCGGTTCGCGACTGTGCCGGAGCCGTCGGTCTGCCGGATCGAGGGGCGCTGGGAAGACCAAGAAGTCGTCGTCAAGGCGTGGCAGGACTGGGCACCCGACGTGCCTGACGGGATGACGGTGAACCTCGATGTCCAAGCCGGACACGCCAGGCTTTTCGGGGCCTCCACCCTGCCGTCAGGGGTGACCCGGGAGTTGCTCAGGGAGTTCACCGCGCGGGCCGGTGTTCTGTATGCAATAGACATCCGACTGGATGTTCCCTACAGCATGGTGAAGCCGACATTCAGCGGGATCGACCCGGGCGCGACGAGCCGGAGCCGGTCGGAGTTCTTCGCGGGCGCGATGTCGGAGTGCACGACGGGTGAACTACTCAAGGGGCTCACCGGCAATCGGCGGCTGGCGTTCACGGCGATGGGCGGGGCGTACAACCGGGTCGCGGAGGCGGAGACCGCGTTCGCTCATCGGGGTGCGCGGTTTTTGCTGGAGCAGGCTGGCGATCCGGGCGATCCGTGGGTGGACGAGGCGTGGCGCGCGGCGCACGCGGAGGGGTCCGGCCGGGTGTATGCGAACTTTCCCGATCTCGCGCTCGAGGATCCGGCCGGGGCGTATCACGCGGGCAACTACCCCAGGCTCGCGGCGCTCAAGAAAAGGTACGACCCGCATCGGGTTTTCGACTTTCCCCAGGCACTGTAAGCGACTATTAAGGATCGTCATGACCAAAGTGTTCAGCGCCCTCTCCGTCTCGGTCGACGGCTACATCAGCGGCCTCCTCCCGGAGGGGGCCGACGAGGTCGGAAGCGGGCTCGGCGACGCGGGAGAGCTGTTCGACTGGTACTTCACCGGCGACACGCCGAGCAAAGTCCTCGACGGGTTCACCCTGTCCGAACCCAGTGCGCGGGTTTTCGACACGCTCGCCGCGCGGGTCGGGGCGTCGGTGGTCGGGCACACGACCTACGACCATTCAAGCCACTTCGGCGGTAGTGGTCCGCATCCGACCGCTCCGTTGTTCGTGGTCAGCCACCAGCCAGTGCCGGAGCTGAGCCCGGCGCAGACGCAAGCGACCAGCGTCGAAGAGGCTGTCGCCGGCGCGCGGGCGGTGGCGGGCGACAAGGACGTCGCGCTCATGGGCGGGGTTCTGGTCACCGAGGCGATCAAGGCCGGGCTGGTCGACGAAGTCGTCCTCCACCAGGTCCCGGTTCTGCTGGGCGGCGGGCGGAGCTTCTTCGGCGAGCTGCCGGAGCACGTCCAGCTCAGGCTGGTCGAGGCCGTCCCGGCACCCGGCGTCACTCATCTTCACTACGAAATCATCCGCTGAAAGGAAACCCCCATGCTGAACCCCGATGTCCGCCGCATCCTCGACGGCACTCCGATCGCCCACCTGGCCACCGTCCTCCCGGACGGCTCGCCGCACGTCGTGCCGGTGTGGATCGGCACGCACGGCGACCGGATCGTTTTCCTCACCGGCCCGGACAGCCGCAAGGCCCGCAACCTCCGCCACGACCCCCGCGTGGCGATTTCCCTTACCCCGCCGGACAATCCGTTCGAGCCGGTCACCATCCGCGGCCGGGTGGCCGAATGGATCGAGGGCGACCCGGCCTGGGAGATCGTCGACGCGGTCGCCAAGAAGTACATCGGGCAGCCGTATACGCGCGAGCAGGTGCGCGTGGTCGGCCTGATCGAGCCGGAACGGCAGTCCGTGGGGATGTAGTCAGAAAGCGATCGAAGCGGCCAGTTCCCGTTGGGACTCAAGTCGGTTCAGCCGTTCGGTGAGCGCATTGTGGACGGCGTCGTAGGTGTCCGAGCCCAGCGAGAGGCGCAGCGGCGGATCCGGCTGGAGGGTGGTCTCGTACAGCAGCGCGGCGATTTTGGCCGGGTCGCCGGTAAGGGCGCTGTCGTCGAGAGATTCGAGATAGCGGCGGGTCCGGCCGACCGCGTTGTCGCGATAGGGCACCGTTTCGGCGGTGTACCGCAGCGCGGACGCGAATCCGGTCCGGGTCCCGCCGAGCTGCGCCAAGGTCAGGTGGATGCCGAATTCGGCGACTTCCCGGCTGACGCTCTCGGTGTACCCCTCCAGCCCCCACTTTCCCGCGTGGTAGGCGCTGTGCGTCGGCGAGCCGATTTGACCGCCCATGCTGGAGATCTGGATGATCCGCCCGCCGCCCCGCGCGCGCATCGGGCCGAGGAACGCGCGGGTGATCAGGATCGGGGCGAGCAGCAGCACCTCGATCTGGTCCCGGATCTGCTCGGGCGTCATCTCCTCGGCCGCGCCCACGACGGCGTACCCGGCGTTGTTCACAACCACGTCCACTGGTCGCCGCCGCAAGGTCTGCTCGATCACCGCGGAGACGTCGGCCGGGTGCGTGAGGTCGAGTCGCTCCACGGTCAGGCGTGGCGAAGCGGGCAGCGCGTCCGGCCGCCGGACGGTCGCGGTGACGTATTCGCCGCGGCGAAGCGCCTCTTCGACCAGCTGACGGCCCAAACCGCCGGAAGCGCCGGTGACGAACCAATGCCGTGCGGCCATGACGGGATCTCCCCGAGGTAAGGTTAACCGGAATTCGTTCCGCTTAGCGTAACCGGAATGAATTCCGGTTAGCAACCTCGGAGGGAACCGATGGCCGACGCCCCGCGCCGCACCAGGAGAGACGCGCTCGAGAACCGTGCCCGGCTCCTTGAGGTCGCCGCGCAGGCCTTCGCCGAACAAGGCCTCGACGCGGCACCGGCCGCGATCGCCAAGCAGGCCGGGGTCGGCGTCGGCACGCTGTACCGGCACTTCCCCACCCGCGAAGCGCTCATCGACGCCGCCTACCGGCATCAGCTCGCGGGAGTCTGCGAGCAAGCGGCAGCCCTCCTGACGCAGCACCCGGCCGCAGCAGCGCTGCGGGAGTGGCTGACGCATTTCCTCGCGTACGTCAGCGCGAAGCACGGAATGTCCGAGGCACTCAACGCGGTCATCGCGTCCGGCGTCGATCCGTATTCGGACAGCCGAAAAATGCTCCTCGACGCCGTCGGCGACCTCCTCGAAGCAGGAGCGGAAGACGGGACGCTCCGGTCCGATGTGCCTGCCGAGGACGTCCTGCTCCTGATCGGCGGCGTCGCGTATTCCGCGCAGCACTGCGAAAAACCGCAGGCACAACGGCTGATCGACCTAGTGCTGGACTCGCTGGCCTGCTGATCATCCGCCGACGAGCGGACGCGTGCCCGGCGGCAGCTGCGCCTCCCCGCCGCCGAGATACCGCACCACCGCCTCCTGCAGCGCCCGCACGGCGCGCGGCTGCTCGACGTCCCGCCGGTACGCCAGCCGCACCACCCGGCTCAGCCCGGGTTCGGTGAACCGCGTGCGGCGGAACCGGTCCCCGACCACGGTGCTCGGCACCACCGCCAAGCCCAGCCCTGCCTGCACCAGCTCCAGCACCGCGTCCATCTCACCGCCTTCGATCGCGAAGAGCGGGTCGAACCCCTCGGCGCGGCAAGCGGTCACAGTCGCCTCGCGCAGGTCGTAGCCCTGCCGGAACATCACCAGCGGCCGGTCCCGCAGCGCGGCGATCGGCATCCGGCCGCGCACCGGGGCGGGCGCGTCCTTCGGCGAGATCACCACGAGGTCTTCGACGAACAGCGCCCGGCTCTCCAGGCGGGAATCGTCGTGGACGCGGCTGTCCACGATCATCGCGAGGTCCAGGCCGCCTTCCGACAGCGCGGTCTGCAGATCCCGCGACCCGCTTTCGTGCAGCACCAGCTCGATTCCCGGATAGTCCCGGCGGAACGCGGCGAGCATCGCCGGCAGCAGGCCGGTGCAGAGGCTCGGGGTCGCGCCGAGCCGCACCCGGCCGCGGCCCAGTTCGTCCAGTTCGCGGATCGCCCGGTACGCGGTCTCCGTCTCGGCGAGGATCCGGCGCGCGATCGGCAGCAGCGTCTCCCCCGCCTCGGTGAGCGTCACGTTGCCGCGGATCCGGTGGAACAGCCCCGCGCCGACATCCCGTTCCAGCGCGCGAATCTGCTGGGACAGTGAGGGCTGCGCCACACGCATGCGTTCGGCGGCCCGCGTGAAATGCCGCGTCTCGGCCACTGCCAGGAAATACGCCAGCTGCTGGAACTGCATGAGAGCCATCATAGGCGGTGGCTATCTTGTCGAGAGAAATCATGTGTTTGCCCTCTCGTCAGCGCCGACTTACCGTCGGTTCCGTGGCACTCGCACCCGCTCCGCCCCGCCGTCGCCCGGCGCTCGTGACGTTCTGGCGTTCGACCATCGGCAAGAAGGCCGTCATGGCCGTCACCGGGCTGATGTTCGTCGCGTTCCTGTTCGTGCACATGGCCGGGAACCTGAAGGTTTTCCTGGGACCGCGGCATTTCGACGACTACGCGGCCTGGCTGCGCACCATCGGCGAACCCGTGCTGCAGAACGCCTGGTACCTCTCGATCCAGCGGACCGTGCTCCTGATCGCGCTGGTGCTGCACGTGGTCGCCGCGGTGCAACTGTCCAAACGGGACCGTCAAGCGCGCCCGGTGAAGTACGCGCACGGCCAGCGACGCAAGGCCAGCTTCGCGACGCACACCATGCGCTGGGGCGGCGCGACGCTCGCGCTCTACATCGTGTGGCACATCCTGGATCTCACGGTCGGCGTGGCCAACCAGGACTTCCGCGACGGCCAGCCGTACCACAACATCGTCGCGGACTTCCAGGTCTGGTGGGTCAACCTGATCTACATCGTCGCGCTGCTGATGCTCGGCCTGCACATCAACCACGGCTTCTGGAGCGCGGCGCAGACCCTCGGCATCACCAGCAAAACCCGCGACCGCGCCTTGAAAACCGTGGGCTCCGTCCTCGCCGTCGTGATCACCGGCGGCTTCCTGATCGTGCCGATCGCCGTGATGGCGGGATGGGTGGCCTGACATGAGCGACTACACGCTCGGCGAGCCGATCGCCGACACCCGGGCGCCGGACGGCCCGATCGAGGACCGCTGGGACAGCCGCCGCTTCGGCGCGAAGCTGGTCAACCCGGCCAACCGGCGGCGGCACCGGATCATCGTGGTCGGCACCGGTCTCGCGGGCGCGTCCGCCGGGGCGACACTCGCCGAACAGGGCTACCACGTGGTCCAGTTCTGCTTCCAGGACTCGCCGCGGCGCGCGCACTCGGTCGCCGCGCAGGGCGGCATCAACGCGGCGAAGAACTACCGCAACGACGGCGATTCGGTCTACCGGCTCTTCTACGACACGGTGAAGGGCGGCGACTTCCGGTCCCGGGAGTCCAATGTGTACCGGCTGGCGCAGGTGTCCACCCAGATCATCGATCAGGCGGTGGCGCAGGGCGTGCCGTTCGCCCGGGAGTACGGCGGGCTGCTCGACACCCGCTCGTTCGGCGGTGTGCAGGTGCAGCGCACGTTCTACGCGCGCGGCCAGACCGGTCAGCAGCTGCTGCTCGGCGCGTACCAGGCGCTGGCCCGGCAGATCGACGCCGGCGGCGTGGAAATGCACCCGCGAACGGAGATGCTGGACCTGATCGTGTCCGACGGCAAGGCGCGCGGGATCGTCGCGCGGGACCTGGTGACCGGCGAGGTGACGACGCATCTCGCGGACGCCGTCGTGCTCGCGACCGGTGGCTACGGCAACGTCTTTTACCTGTCCACCAACGCGAAGGGCTCCAACACCACCGCGATCTGGCGGGCGCACAAGCGCGGCGCGTACTTCGCGAACCCGTGCTTCACGCAGATCCACCCGACCTGTATCCCGCGGTCCGGCGAACACCAGTCGAAGCTGACGCTGATGAGCGAATCGCTGCGCAACGACGGCCGGATCTGGGTTCCGAAACAGCCGCGCGACCCTCGGCCGCCGCAGGACATCCCGGAGGAAGAGCGGGATTACTACCTCGAGCGGATGTACCCGAGCTTCGGCAACCTGGTGCCGCGCGACATCGCCTCCCGGGCGGCGAAGAACGTCTGCGATGCCGGGTTCGGCGTCGGCCCCGGCGGGCTCGGCGTGTACCTCGACTTCGCGGACGCGATCGAGCGGATGGGCCGTCCGGCGGTGGAAGCCAAGTACGGCAACCTTTTCGACATGTACGAGCGGATCACCGCGGAGAACCCGTACGAGGTCCCGATGCGGATCTACCCGGCGATCCACTACACGATGGGCGGTCTGTGGGTCGACTACGACCTGCAGAGCACCGTGCCCGGCCTGTTCGTGATCGGCGAGGCGAACTTCTCCGACCACGGCGCGAACCGGCTCGGCGCGTCCGCGCTGATGCAGGGCCTCGCCGACGGCTATTTCGTGCTCCCGGCCACCCTCAACGACTACATCGCCCGCGGCAGCTTCCCCGCGCTCGACCCGGCGGATCCGGACGTCGCGCAAGCGGAAACCGCCGTGCGCGACCGGCTCGAACGGCTGTTGTCGGTGCGCGGCACCCGCAGCGTGGACTCGTTCCACCGCGAGCTGGGCCACCTCATGTGGGACCACTGCGGGATGTCCCGCTCCGCCGAGGGCCTGCGGAAAGCACTCGACCGGATTCCGGAATTGCGGGCGGAATTCTGGCGCGACGTCCGCGTCCCGGGCATCGGGGCGGAGCTGAACCAGGAACTGGAGAAGGCCGGTCGCGTCGCCGATTTCCTCGAACTCGCCGAGCTGTTGCTCCTCGACGCCCTGGTGCGCGAGGAATCGTGCGGCGGCCATTTCCGCGAGGAACACCAGACCGAAGACGGCGAAGCCCAGCGCGACGACGAGCGGTTCTCCTACGTCTCGGCCTGGGAATACGGCGAGAAGCCGGTGCTGCACCAGGAAATCCTGAACTTCGAGCACGTCCACCCCACCCAGCGGAGCTACACGTGAAACTCACCCTGCGGGTCTGGCGCCAGTCCGGCCCGGACGACGACGGCAGGCTCGTCGAATACCCGGTCGACGACGCCAGCCCGGACATGTCCTTCCTGGAGCTGCTCGACGTCCTCAACCAGCACCTCATCGAGGACGGCGCGCAGCCGATCGCGTTCGACCACGACTGCCGCGAGGGCATCTGCGGCTCGTGCGGCGTGGTGATCAACGGCCGGGCGCACGGCCCCGAACGCACCACGACCTGCCAGCTGCACCTGCGGTCCTTCCGCGACGGCGACGTGCTGGACGTGGAACCTTGGCGCGCCAAGGGTTTCCCGGTGATCAAGGACCTGGTGGTGGACCGCTCGGCGTTCGACCGGATCATCGAGGCGGGCGGCTACGTCACCGCCCCGACCGGCAGCGCCCCCGAAGCGCACGCGACGCCGGTGCCCAAGCCGGACGCGGACCTCGCCTTCGACAACGCGACCTGCATCGGCTGCGGCGCGTGCGTGGCGGCCTGCCCGAACGGGTCGGCAATGCTGTTCACCTCGGCGAAGGTCGCGCACCTGAACTCGCTTCCGCAGGGGCAGCCCGAACGCGCCCAGCGGGTGCTCGACATGGTGGAAACCATGGACGCGGCGGACTTCGGCGGCTGCACGAACACCGGCGAATGCGTCGCCGCGTGCCCCAAGGGGATTCCGCTGACGAGCATCGCGAACCTCAACCGCGAGTTCATGAAAGCCAGCCGCTCGCGGCGGTGACCGCGCTGCTGTCTCCCGCCCGGAAACGCTCCGGCGGGAGACAGCAGCAGCGCGGGCAGGGTCAGGACTTCTTGCCCCGTCGCGTGTCGTCGTCGATGTCGATCTGCTCCTTGCGGACCTTCCCCTGGACGGTCTGTTCCTCCGTCACCTGCTCGGTGCCGAGGCGCACCCGCTCCACCGGGACGGTTTCCTTCTGCACCACCGGCTTCTCGGCGTGCAGCACGACGTCCTGCTCCGCCTCGCCGATCTCGGCCTTGCCCGCGGCCTTGGCGTCGGTGATCGGCTCCCGCTCGACGCGCACTTCCTCGTGCGTGACCGGCACGGTCACCTGCTCGTCCTCGGTCACCACGTACTTGCGCAGCCGGACGTGGCCGGTTTCGACCTCCTCGGTACCGACCCTCAGCCGCTCCTCCGAGCGCACCACGTCGCCGGTGTCGGTCGTCTCGTGGCGGCCGCCCTTGGCCGCGGCGGTGTCATGGCCGGTCGCGTGTTCCTTGCCCGCGGTGCCGCCTGCCGCCGCATCGCGGCCCTGGCCTGCCGCACCGCCAGCAGCCATACCGCCGGCCGCCATGTCGCGCCCGGTGTTCCGGCCGCCGCCGACGTTTTCGCCGTTCCCGGCCCGCGGAGCCGGCAAGCCGTAGTACTTGTACAGCTCGACGCTTTCCTTTTCGGACAGGTGGCCTTCGGCGTCGATGCGCGGCGCGTCGGACACCTGGTCCTTCGCCACCTGCACGTGCAAGCCGTCGTTCTCCATGCCCGCCCCCGACAGCGGCACGAAGCTCTCCTTCTGGCCGAACAGCCCGGTTTTCACCGTCACCCACTCCGGCCGCCGCGTGTCGTCGGCGAGATACACCGTGCCGACCTTGCCGATTTTGCTGCCCGAATTGTCCACCACGGTGCTGTCGACGAGATCTTGCGGCTGCATTGCGCGTACCATGGATCCACTCCATTTCCCCGAATCGGAATCACTTCTCCGGGTCCCACTGTCCGGCTGGTCACAGGGCCGCGCAAGCTTCATGCCCCTCAGCCGAGCGACCCCGTTTCGTGTCAGTTTGCGACCCGGAATCGGCGGGTACTTCTGTCGCAAGAGGACCGTTCGCGACTCGGTCCGGCGAAATGGGAGAAGAATTGCCCGGCCGCCGGATCAGGAAAGGCTGCGGCGTATTTCGGGACACCGCCGGAAAACCAGGATGCGGCCGGACGCGCCGGTCGGCTAGGCTCCCGCCCATGGGTGCCACTTTCGCCGCGTACGCATTGACTCGCCTGCGCAACGCCTGAGCGCCGGAAGCTCACCGCTCCGTCGCGCTCTCCCGTTGTCCGTCCGGGCCGCCGTTCCTGGCGCCCGGGTCGCTTCCTCATGCGCGGAGTCCGCACCCCCATGTCTGTCCAGCCCTTCGGCGGACGGCACGAGCTCGGCCAGAACTTCCTGGCCGACCCCGCCGTCATCGCCGCTGTCTGCACCGCCGCCAACCGCACGAACGGTCCCCTCGTGGAACTCGCCGCGGGCGACGGCGCGCTGACCGTCCCGCTCAGCCGCACCGGCCGTGCGCTGACCGCCGTCGAACTCGATCCCCGCCGCGCCCGCCGCCTGGCGCAGCGGACCGGGGAGAACGTCGAGGTCGTCCACGGCGATCTGCTCCGGCACCGATTGCCCGGGGTCCCGCACACGGTCGTCGGCAACCTTCCTTTCCACCTCACCACCGCGACGCTGCGCCGGTTGTTCCGGCAGCAGCACTGGGAACTCGCGGTGCTGCTGGTGCAATGGGAAGTCGCCCGCCGCCGCGCCGGAATCGGCGGCGCGTCCCAGATGACCGCCGCCTGGTGGCCGTGGTTCGAGTTCGCGGTACCCGCCCGGGTCCCCGCGCACGCGTTCCGGCCGCGTCCGGCCGTGGACGGCGGGATCCTCGTGATCACCCGCCGCCCCAAGCCGCTTGTCCCCAACCAGGCCAGTTACCAGGAGTTCGTCCGCGAAGTCTTCACCGGACGCGGTCGCGGACTCGGCGGGATCCTGCCGCGCACCGGGCGCCTCAGCGGCCGCGCGGCCCGGGCTTGGCTTGCCCGGCAACGACTGTCGCCGCAAGCGCTCCCTCGCGATCTGACCGCCGAACAGTGGGCCTCCCTCTGGAACCTGACGCAGTGACCTTGCATCGATCCGCCAGATGCAGCGCAGCGAAAAGCTCTGCTTTCGCGGACCACTGCGGCTGGCGATAGTGAACGGAATCGACGAGAGGCGGTTCCGAGAATGAACCACGGCGACTGGGTGCGCGAGGCCGCGCAGCTGCGGCCCCGTACCGCGGCCTTTGTGGACGGTGACTGGCTGAATGCCAAGTCCGGCAAGACTTTCGCCGACGTCAACCCGGCCACCGGGCACCCAGTCGCGCACGTGGCCGAGGGCGGCGAAGACGAGATCGACGCCGCCGTCGCGGCCGCTCGCCGGGCGTTCGAGGACGGACGCTGGTCCCGGCTCGCCGCGGCGGAACGCAAGAAGCGCCTGCTGAAGCTGGCCGACCTCGTGGGTGCGCACGGACGGGAACTGGCGCTCTGCGACACCCTCGACGTAGGCCGTCCGATCTCCGACACGTTCGGCATGGACGTTCCCGCGACCGCCGAGTGTTTCGCCTGGTACGCCGAAGCTCTCGACAAGCGTTACGACGAGGTCGCGCCCACTCCGCCAGGCAACTTCGCCGCGATCCGGCGCGTGCCGCTCGGGGTGGTGGGCGCGGTCGTGCCGTGGAATTTCCCGCTCGACATCGCCGGGTGGAAACTCGCCCCGGCGCTGGCCGCGGGCAACAGCGTCGTGCTCAAACCCGCCGAGCAATCCCCGCTGTCCGCGCTCCGGTTGGCGGAATTGGCCGTGGAGGCCGGGATTCCGGACGGGGTGCTCAACGTCGTGCCGGGCTTCGGCGAGACCGCGGGACAGGCCCTCGGGCGGCATCCGGACGTCGACGTCCTCGCCTTCACCGGATCGACGCCGGTCGGCGGGCTCTTCCTGCGCTACGCCGGGGAGTCGAACCTCAAGCAGGTCTGGCTCGAATGCGGCGGCAAGAGCCCGGTCGTCGTGTTCGCCGACGCGGATCTCGACGCCGCGGCCGATCTGGTCGCGTTCGGTTTCTGCGCGAACTCCGGGCAGGTCTGCTCTGCTACCACCCGCCTGCTTGTCCAAGCGCCGATCGCCGACGAATTCCTCGTCCGGCTACGCGAAAAAGCCGCCGCGTGGGTGCCCGGGGATCCGCTGGACCCGGCCACGAAACTGGGTCCGATGATCGACGAGGCCGCAGCCGCCCGGGTGCTGGCCGCCGTCGAAGCGAGCAGCGGAACTGTCGTCGCAGGCGGCACCCGCCGGGGTGCGTTCCTGGACCCGGCCATCGTCACCGATCTGGCCGCCGACGACCCGCTCGTCACCGAAGAACTGTTCGGACCGGTGCTCACCACGCAAACCTTCGAATCCGAAGCGGACGCGATCCGGCTGGCGAACGACACTCCGTACGGCCTCGCCGCGTCAGTTTGGACCCGCGACCTTGCCCGCGCGCACCGCGTCTCCGATGAAATCCACGCCGGGACCGTCTCGGTGAACACAGTGGACGCACTCAGCACCGCGACCCCGTTCGGCGGCTTCAAGCAGTCCGGCTTCGGCCGCGACCTTTCCCTGCATTCGTTCGACAAGTACACCGGCCTCAAGACGGTCTGGACGGCCTACTGACCGAGGTCCCGCCCGGTTTCCGCGGCCAGATATCCCAGCACCAGCGCCCGCACCCTGGCCGCGGACAAACTGGTGTTGCGCCCGGCGAGGTGCAAACCGTACGCGTCCTCCAGGGCTACCGCGTTCGCCGCGATGTCCGCCGCAGGTGACCGCAACTGGAACGCGCCCGTGTCCCGGCCGTGCGCCAGCGCCGCCGAGTACAGCGACACCTCGCGATCCCAGAGCGCCGTCATCAGCACCGCGTGCGCCGGATTGCGCGCCGCGTGGACGTGCATTTCGTACAGCACCCGGCTCAGCGGATCCGCCTCCCCGGCCGGAAGCCCCGCGTCGACCAGCCGCACGAGCCGCCGGACCGGGTCGTCCTCCGCCTCCGCCGCGCGCGCTCGCGCCCAGTAGAACCGGTCGACCGCGTCGCGGTGCAGCTCGAACAGCAGGTCGTCGAGATCCGGGTAGTAGTAGCTGACCGAGCCCGCCGACAGCCCGGCCTCCTCGGCAACGTCGCGCACGCGGAGGCCGGCCAGCCCGCGCGTCCGGATCGCGCGCCCGGCCGCCGCCACCAGCTCGTCGCGCCGCTGCGCTTGGTCCTTGGGTCGTGCCACGTCCAGGATTATTGATGACGTGCATCGAAAAACCCAGCACTGGTTCCGGAGAACCCACCCCGTAAGGGCCTTGCCAGGCGGACCGGCAGGACGCATTCTTTGCGACAGACCGCAAAGAATGAGGAGACGCGCATGGCCCACCCCCTCTCGCGCCTGACCGAAGACGAGGTCGCCCGCAACCGCGCGCTGCTGGCCGAGGCCGGGATCGCGACCGAGAGCACCCGGTTCGCGCTCGTTTCGCTGCTCGAACCGGCGAAAGCGGCCGTGCTCGCCTGGCAGCCGGGCGACCCGGTGGACCGGCGTGTCCGTTCACTGCTGCTCGACCGGCAGACCGGGGCCGTGCGCGAGGTGGTCGTGTCGCTGACCAGCGGCGAAGTCGCGGCCGATCGGGCGGTGGACGTCGTGGCCGAGGGGCAGCCGCCGATCCTGCACGAAGAGTTCGACCTGGTCGAGAAGATCCTGTGGGAGGACGAGGCGTGGAACGCGGCCATGCGTCGCCGCGGCATCGACGAACCGCGCTCGGTCCGGATCTCCGCGCTGAGCGCCGGGTGCTTCGACATCCCCGGCGAAACCGGGCTCCGGCTCGTCCGCTGCCTCGCGTTCTTGCAGCTGAACAAGGACGACAATCTCTGGGCGCACCCAATCGACGGCGTCGTGGCCTACGTCGACCTGATCGCTGGCCGCGTGCACGACCTCATCGACGACGGTCCGGCCGACATCCCGCGCGCCGCCTACGACTACCACCTCGACGGTCCGACCCGAGACACGCAGAAGCCCATCGTGATCACCCAGCCCGAGGGCCCGAGCTTCACCGTCGACGGCGACGTCGTCACGTGGGAGAAATGGCAGTTCCGGATCGGCTTCAACGCGGTCGAAGGCCTTACCCTGCACCAAATCGGCTTTCAGGACGGCGAACGGCTGCGTCCGGTGGTCTATCGCGCTTCGGTGGCCGAGATGGTCGTTCCCTACGGCGATCCCAGCCCGGTCCGGTTCTGGCAGAACTACTTCGACGCGGGCGAGTATTCGCTGGGCAAGGAAGCCAACTCGCTGACCCTGGGTTGCGACTGTCTCGGCGAGATCCGCTATTTCGACGCGGTCCTGCATGACGACGACGGGCAGCCGCACACCATCACGAACGCGATCTGCCTGCACGAGGAAGACGCTGGCGTGCTGTGGAAACACACTGACCACTACAACGGGAGTGTTTCGACCCGCAGGCAGCGACGGCTGGTCATTTCGTTCTTCGTGACGGTCGGGAATTACGACTACGGCTTCTACTGGTATCTGTACCTCGACGGCACCATCGAACTCGAGTGCAAGGCCACCGGCATCGTCTTCACTTCGGCGTTCCCCGCTGATGACCCGGAGTATCCGTGGGCCACCGAAATCGCCCCGGGCATCGGCGCGCCGTTCCATCAGCACCTGTTCTCCGCGCGGCTGGACATGATGGTCGACGGTCTCGCCAACGCCGTCGACGAGATCGACGTGCAGCGGGTCCCGATCGGCCCGGACAACCCGTACGGCAACGCCTTCACCCGCAAGATCACCAGGCTGGCCAAGGAATCCGAGGCCGCCCGGCTCGCCGACGGCAACCTCGGCCGCACCTGGCGGATCAGCAACCCTGAGTCCCGCAATGCGCTCGGCCAGCCGGTTGGCTACACCCTGCACCCGGAGGGCCTGCCGCCGCTGCTGGCTGACGACGCGTCGTCCATCGCCCGCCGCGCCGCCTTCACGCGCAAGCACCTGTGGGTCACCGCGTATGCCGAGGACGAGCGTTTCCCGGCGGGCGAGTACGTCAACCAGAACGACGGCAAGACCGGCATCGACACCTGGATCCAGGCCGACCGCAACCTCGACGGCACCGACCTGGTCGTCTGGCACACCTTCGGCCTCACGCATTACCCGCGCACCGAGGACTGGCCGATCATGCCCGTCGACCACACCGGATTCACCCTCAAGCCGAGCGGATTCTTCGACGCCAACCCCGCGCTGGACACGCCCGCGCCGAAACCGCAGCATCCGGATTGCTGTCACTGAGGCAGGATGTCGGCATGAGCGAGCCTTCCTTCACCCTCGTGCAGCTGCGCTATTTCGAGGCGGCGGCGCGGCACTTGAGCATGACTGCCGCGTCGAAGGAGCTGATGGTGTCGCAGTCGGCTGTTTCGACGGCGATCGCGCAGCTGGAGAAGGAAATGGGCGTGCAGTTCCTGCTGCGCCACCACGCCCGCGGGCTGAGCCTGACCACCGCCGGCGAGGAGTTCTACAAGCGGGTGCTGGATTTCCTCGCACACGGCGCGGAGCTGGTCGAAACGGCCCGGCAATCCGGCACCGATCTGGTTGGGACGCTCACCGTCGGCTGCTTCACCACGCTCGCGCCGTTCCGCCTGCCGAGCCTGCTGGCCGAGTTCGAGTCCCGGCATCCGCGCGTCCACGTGTCGCTGCGCGAGGGTGAGCACAAGGCGCTCAAGAGTGCTTTGCGGGCGGGCGAGACCGAGCTGGCGATGCTGTACGGTTACGACCTCGACGACGACATCGACCGCGAGGTGGTCGGGACTGCCGCGCCGTACGCGCTTGTCTCCGAGGACCACCGGCTCGCTCGGCGGAAGAGCCGGAAGGTGTCGCTGCAGGAGCTGGCCGAGGAGCCGATGGTGCTGCTCGATCTGCCGCACAGCCGGGAGTATCTGCAGTCGATCCTCAGCGACGCTGGGGTGGCGCCGCGGGTTCGGCATCGGACGAGCGGGTACGAAACGGTGCGGGCGCTGGTGGCTTCCGGGCACGGGTTCGCGTTGCTCAACCAGCGTCCGCCGGACGACACGACTTACGCGGGGGCGAGCGTGGTGCCGCTTGCGCTGACGGATGACGTTCCGTCGTTGGAGATCGTCCTGGCCGCTATGCGCGGGGTGCGGCTTACTCGGCGGGCGCAGGAATTCCGGGAGCTGTGCCGCGTGCTGTACTCCGACCCGGGAGCCTGATCCGGCATCACAACAGCCGCTCCAGCGCATGGCGCGCGCGGGCCGGGGCCTGGCGGTCGCCGTGCAGCTGCAGGAAATGGTTGAGCGCCAACATGATCGCGACGATCTCGTAGAGCAGCTGGTCGATGTCCGTGTCCGCGGGCAGCTCTTCCAGGCTCACCGCACGCCAGATGTTGACGCGCAGCTCCCGCTGCCAGAACGCGCTCATCCTCACGACGGCGTCGCGCACCGGTCCGTCGCGGCCGTCGAACTCGGCCGCTGCCGCGGTGAAGAAGCAGCCGCCGGGCAGCAGTTCGCGTTCCAGGTAGGAGATCCACGCCTCGCAGGCCGCGCGGAGATACGGCAGGCCGCGCGGCACTCCGCGGGCGTGTTCGGGCACCTCGCGGACGAACAGCTCGGCCGCGGCCTCGACGACCGCGAGCTGCAGGCTCTCCTTGGTGCCGAAGTGCCCGATCACGCCCGCCTTGCTCATCCCCAGTTCGGCGGCGAGGCGCCCGATGGTCAGTCCCTCCAAGCCCTCCGCCGAGGCGGTCACCAGGCCGAGGTCGAGGATGCGCTGGCGGGTCGAACGGGACTCGGCGACGGACTTCCGGGGACTCATGGCATCACTATAGATTACGAACGATCGGTCGCTATAGTGCGACCAGACCTTGAGGAGGGACAGATGCCCGGCTCCCGCGTCACCGCGCTCGGCCACCACCGGCCCGCCCGCGTTCTGACCAACACCGACCTGGAAGGCATGGTCGACACGACCGACGAGTGGATCCGCCGCCGCACCGGCATCGCCACCCGGCACCTCGCGGACGGGTCGGTCGCCGATCTGGCCACCGAGGCCGCGGCGAAGGCGCTGGCCGCGGCCGGGCTCGAACCCGGCGAGATCGGCCTGGTCGTAGTCGCCACCTGCAGCGCGATCGACCGCTGCCCGTCGATCGCCGCGCAGGTCGCGGGCCGCTTGGGCATCCCGGCCCCGGTCTGTTTCGACCTCAACAACGGCTGCGCCGGCTTCTGCACCGCGCTGGCCACCGCCGACCACGCCATCCAGGCCGGAGCCGCCCGGCACGCGCTGGTCGTCGGCGCGGAGAAGATGTCCGACGTCACCGACTGGACCGACCGCAGCACCTGCGTCCTGCTCGGCGACGGCGCGGGTGCCGCCATCCTCAGCGCGGCCGACGTCCCGGCGGTCGGGCCGGTCGTCTGGGGCTCCGACCCGGCACGCCGGAACCTGGTCCGGCTCGTGGACGAATGGCAGCCCGCGTTCGCCCAGGACGGCCAGGCGGTGTTCCGCTGGGCCACGCAGGAACTGCCCGCCGTCGCGGCGGAAGCCTGCCGCCGCGCGGGCATCGCCACCACCGACCTCGCCGGAGTCGTCACCCACCAAGCCAACTTGCGCATCATCGAGGCGCTGACCGGCCGCCTCGACCTGCGCGAGGACGTGGTGATCGGCCGGGACGTGGTCGATTCGGGGAACACGTCGGCGGCGTCCGTCCCGCTCGCACTGTCCACAATGGTCTCGCGCGGCGAGCTGCCGCCGGGCGAGCCGGTGCTGCTCTTCGCCTTCGGCGGCGGGCTCTCGTGGGCGGGCCAGGTCGTGGCCTGTCCGTGAAAGACCTGGTCTGCCTGCATGCCGCCGCGAGCAGCCCGGCGACGTGGGAGCCGCTGCGGCCCGGGCTGGCCGAGCTCGGGTTCCGCCTGCACACCCCGGCGTTGCCCGGCCATCGCGGCGGCGCACGGCTCCGGTCCTATCCGCTGACGTCGTTCCGGGACGAAGTCCTGCGCTCACTGGACGGACTCGCGCGGTTCACCCTCGTCGGGCATTCGCTCGGCGCGTTCGTCGCATCCATGGTGGCCGCCGAACAGCCGGACCGGATCGAGCGGCTCGTCCTCGAAGAGATGCCGGTACCCCCGCGCGACGGAGACGACCTGCCGCCGTCGCGACGCCGGACTGCCTTGCGCGCGCTCGCCTTCCTCCGCCGCAAGCAGTTCGATCCGGCGATGCTGAGGGACGTGCTCGCCGGCCTTCGCGCTCCGCAGCCCGAGTGGTGGACCGGCCTCGGGTCGATCAGCGCCCCGACCCTGATCCTGGCGGGCGGACCAACGAGTCACCTCGACCAATCCCGGTACGCCTTGCTCGAACAGGCATTACCGGAGGCGAAAACGGTGACGATCGGCGTCGGGCACCGGATTCATTCCAGGGCACCGGATCGCTGGCTGTCCGCGGTCACGGAATGGCTCTGATACCCGCGCTGAATCGCCACGTGGTCGGCGACGAACTTCGCGTCGTGCCACACACCCCAGATGAAACTCGACCCCCGCCGCGCCAGCCACGGCAGGCCGATGAAGTACACCCCAGGCTCCACAGAGACCCCGCGCCGGTGCTTCGGCCGTCCGTTCTCGTCGAAGGCGTCGACCTGCAGCCAGCTGTAGTCGACGGCGAAGCCGGTCGCCCACACGATCGACGTCACTCCGGCCGCGGCCAGATCCAGTTCCAGCACCGGATCGGTGACACATGCCGGGTCCGGTCCCAGCTCGCGGGCGGACGGTTCCTCCGGCAAGTCGAGCCCATTGCGCGCCGCGTAGGCGTCGGCTTCGTCAAGCAGGGCAAGGTAATTCTCGTCGCCCGCCGCGATGTTCTTCGCCAGGTCCGTCGCGAAGCTGAGCTTGCCGTCGGCGTACGCGCCGGTCATGCCGACGAGCGTGATGCCGAGTCCGGCGAGCGCGCGGAAGTCCACGGTGTGCCCGCCGCGCGCGCCGCTGACCGCGATGGTCACGTGTTCCGCCCCGGCGGGCGGCGTTTCGGCGTCCCACTTGCCCAGAACGCCGAGCCACCAGCAAAAGTCGCGGTCGCGGTAGCTGCGCGGCGGACGGTCGTGCGGGCCGACGGACAGGTACACCTCGCGTCCGGCGCGGCGGAGTTCCTCGGCGATCTGCACGCCCGACGAGCCCGCGCCGACCACCAACACCGCGCCTTCGGGGAGCTGCTCGGGGTTCCGGTAGCCGCTGGAGTGCAGCTGCACGGGACCGGCGTCGGCGGGCACGATCGGCGGGATCACCGGGCGCTGGAACGGACCGGTGGCCGCGATGACGAACCGGGCGTCGATGGTTCCGTCCGAGGTTTCGACGCGGAATCCGGGCCTGCCCTCGTGCCGCCGCACGGACGTCACCTCGACTCCGGTGCGGATCGGCGCGGCGATCTTTTCCGCGTATGCCTCGAAATAGTCCGCGACCTGATCCTTCGACGCGAATTCGCCGGGAGCCACGTCCGGGAATTCCAGGCCGGGGAACCGGTCGTGCCACGCGGGGCCGTTCGCGACGAGCGAGTCCCACCGCTGCGAGCGCCAGCGTTCGGCGATCCGGTTCCGTTCCAGGACCACGTGCGGCACGCCGCATTCGCTCAGGTGCTCGCTCATCGCCAGGCCGGCCTGCCCCCCGCCCACGACGAGGGCCTCCACCTGTTCGCTCGACATCCCAGACCTCCGCTCCGGCTCCGGCGCGGTTCAGCGCCGTCTCTCCGGATCCTCACGGCCCGCACTGCTCGTGTCCAACAGATGTTTCCGGCACTCAAGATCTGTTTTCGCGATGCAACGTGCATCAGAAGAACCGATGCATTGGTCCGGAAAGATCTACTGGACAGAACCTCGGCCGCGCGGTCAGGCTGAGGCGTCCGACGACCGCCGCAGGGAAGGCCACGCAGTGACTGTCCACCGTCGCATCCGCCCGTTCAACACGCGGGACACCTACCCCGAGCAGAACCTCGACAACGACCTCTGCCAGGCCGTCGTCGCCAACGGCACGGTCTACGTGCGCGGCCAGATCGGGCAGGACCTCGACACGAGCGAATCGGTCGGCATCGGCGACGTCGCCGCGCAGGCCGAACAGGCGATGGCGAACATCAAGATGCTGCTCGAAGAAGCGGGCAGCCGGATGGAACATCTGGTCAAGCTCACCATCTACCTGGTCGACCCGCGCTACCGCGAGGCCGTCTACCGCACCGTCGGGCGCTGGACCAAGGGCGTGCACCCGATCTCGACCGGCGTGGTCGTGTCCGCGCTCGCCCGACCGGAATGGCTGTGCGAGATCGACGCCATCGCGGTGATCCCGGAGGAGGAGAAGTGACCTTTTCGATAGTCGCCCGCGACACGTCCGGCGGCACCGTCCGGTTCGGCATCGCGGCCAGTTCGTCCAGTCCCGCAGTCGTCGCCCGGGTCGCGCACCTGCGTCCGGGTCTCGGCGCGGCGGCCTCGCAGAACGTCACCGACCCGCGCCTCGGCGGACGCCTGCTGGACCGGCTCGCCGAGCACGGAGATCCGGAGAAGGCGCTTGCCGAAGTCACGTCGGCAGCGGACCACATCGAGTACCGGCAGCTGACTGTTCTCGGCCAGAACGGGCCTGGTTTCGCTTACAGCGGCTCGAAAACTCTGGGCACGCACGCGTCGGCGACGGCGGACGGCGTGGTCGTGGCGGGCAATATGCTGGCTGGCGAGCACATTCCCCAGTCCATGGTGGACGCTTTCGCCGAAGCGACCGGCGAGCTGGAACAGCGCCTCGTCGCGGCGATGCGGGCCGGGCTCGCGGCGGGCGGCGAGGAAGGCCCGGTGCGGTCCGCCGGGCTCGTCGTGGTGTCCGCGGCGGAGTGGCCGGTCACGGATCTGCGCGTGGACTGGGCGGACGAGCCGATTGAGCAGCTCGCCGAACTCGTCGACGTCTGGCTCCCCCAGCGCGACGACTACGTCACCCGCGGTCTGAACCCCGCCGCCGCGCCGTCCTACGGCGTGCCGGGAGACGAGTGATGGCCGCACCCAAAGCGGCGGCCCGCGCCGCGGTCGAAGGGCACGCCGACGAGCTGATCCAGCTGTCCGAGCGGCTGCACGCCGACCCGGAGACCGCGTGGGAAGAGCATCGCGCCGCTGCCGCGGTTCCGGAGCTGCTCGACCGGGCCGGGTTCGCCGTCACGTCGAAGTACCTCGGCCTGGACACCGCGTTCCACGCCAGTTTCGGCTCCGGTCCCCAGCGGATCGCGCTGTGCGCCGAGTACGACGCGCTGCCCGGCCTCGGCCACGCCTGCGGGCACAACCTCATCGCGGCCAGTTCCATCGGCGCCGCCCTAGGACTCGCCACCGTCGCCGACGACCTCGGGATCACCGTCGAGGTCTACGGAACCCCAGCTGAAGAGGGCGGCGGCGGGAAGATCGAACTGCTGGAACGCGGCGCTTTCGCTGGCGTGGACCTCGCGATGATGGTGCATCCGGCACCGGTGGACGTCGCCGAAGCGCGGCCGTTCGCCGTCAGCCACTCGAAGATCTCCTACACCGGAAAGTCCGCGCACGCCGCCGCTTACCCCGAAGCTGGGGTCAACGCGGCCGACGCGTTCACCGTCGCGCAGGTCGCCATCGGCCTTCTGCGGCAACAACTTCCCGCCTCGGCGCGGGTGCACGGCATCGTCACGCACGCCGGAGACGCCCCCAACGCGATCCCCGAGCACGCGTCCGGCCGGTGGTATGTGCGCGCCGAAACGCTGGCGGAACTGTCCGAATTGGAGCCACGCGTGATGCGGGCTTTCGAGGCCGGCGCGCTGGCGACTGGCTGCGAGCTGAGCGTGGAGCCGGAAAGCAAGCCCTACGCCGAATTCCGCGCCGACGAAACCGCTTTGGCCGCTTATCGTGCGAACGCGCTCGAACTCGGCCGGGAGTTCGCCTCGGACGGCACGGCGTCCCGGATGAACCGCGCGTCCACCGACATGGGCAACGTCTCGCAGGTCGTGCCCGCGATTCATCCCTACATCGGCATCGGGTCGCTGCCCGCGATCAACCACCAGCGCGAATTCGCCGCGCACTGCGTCGGCGGCACCGCGGAACGGGCCCTGCTTGACGGCGCGATCGCGCTGGCGTGGACCGGCGTAGACCGTACTTCTTGCCCCTCCTGAACCGGGAAGGACACCGATGTCCAGCACCCGCTCCGAGCACGACATGCTCGGCGAGATCAGCGTGCCCGACCACGTCTACTACGGCGCGCACACCGCCCGTGCGCTGGTCAACTTCCCCATCACGCGCGAAACCCTCGCCGACCGGCCGCACCTCGTCACCGCGCTGGCCGCCGTCAAGGAAGCCGCCGCGCGCGCCAACGCGGAGGTCGGCGTCCTCTCCCCGGAGCGGGCCGCGGCGATCGTCCAGGCGTGTGCGGAGATCCGGGCCGGGAGCCTGCACGACCAGTTCGTCGTCGACCTCATCCAGGGCGGGGCCGGGACCTCGACGAACATGAACGCCAACGAGGTCGTCGCCAACCGCGCCCTGGAGCTGCTCGGCCACGCCCGCGGCGACTACGCGCGTCTGCATCCGCTCGACCACGTCAACCTCGGCCAGAGCACCAACGACGTCTACCCCACCGCGGTCAAACTCGCGCTCGACCGCCATCTCGCCGAACTGCTCGCCGCGCTCGCCGGACTGCGGGAAGCGTTCGCGGACAAGGCGATCGAGTTCGCCGACGTCCTCAAGATGGGCCGCACCCAGCTGCAGGACGCTGTCCCGATGACGCTCGGCCAGGAGTTCGGCGCGTTCGCCGCGACGCTGCGCGAGGACGAACAGCGGCTCGCCGAAGCACGTCTTCTGCTGCACGAACTGAACCTCGGCGGCACGGCGATCGGCACCGGGCTCAACGCGCGTCCTGGGTACCGGGAGAGAGCCGTCGAGCACCTGCGGGAGCTGACCGGGATCGCGACACTCGTCTCCGCGCCCGACCTGATCGAGGCGACGCAGGACGTCGGCGTGTTCGTGCAACTGTCCGGCGTGCTGAAACGCGTGGCGGTCAAATTGTCCAAGATCTGCAACGATCTCCGATTGCTCTCGTCCGGACCGCAGGCTGGCTTCGGCGAGATCATGCTTCCCGCCCGGCAGGCCGGGTCGTCGATCATGCCGGGCAAGGTCAACCCCGTGATCCCGGAGGCGGTCAACCAGATCGCCTTCGAGGTCATCGGCAACGACGTCACGATCACGCTCGCCGCTGAAGGCGGGCAACTGCAGCTCAACGCCTTCGAACCGATCATCGCGCGAGCGTTGACCGCCGGGCTCGACCACCTCACGGCCGGTGCCCGAGTGCTCGCCGAACAGTGCGTACGCGGTATCACCGCGCGCAGAGAACACTTGGCCGACCTCGTCGCTACCTCGACCGGGCTGGTCACCGCGTTGAGCCCCGCGCTCGGCTACGAAACCGCGTGCACGCTCGCGCTGGAAGCGCACCAGACCGGCCGTCCGGCACTGGAACTGGTGCGGGAACGGCAACTGCTGACCGACGCCCAGGTCCTGGCGCTGACGACACCGCAAGCCCTCACCGGCGGGCTGTCCCGCACGTAAAGGCTGGGTTTCGCCGCCGTCAGACCCTCGTGTCGGCACAGCTCAGCGCTTTTGCATAACTCGAACAGATGCATTGCTTTGCTTATTACTTCTTGTTAGATGCCGTGGGCCGCTCTTAGCGTCCTCCCGAAGAACCGGTCCAAGGAGGCCACTCATGACCGCACCCGACGCCTCTCCGGCGCCAGACCTGGCCGACCAGAGCGCCGATCCCGCCACGCTGCGCCGCAGTGTCGCGGCCGGTGCCGTCGGCGTCTTCGTGCACTGGTTCGACTGGGCCGCCTACGCCTACCTCGCCGGCACCATCGCGTCGGTGTTCTTCCCGGCGGGGAACTCGACCGCCGGACTGCTCGCGGTGTTCGGCGTCTTCGCGGTGTCGTTCGGGATCCGGCCGATCGGCGCGCTGATCTTCGGGCCGCTCGGCGACAAGATCGGCCGCAAGCGGACGCTGTCGGTGGTCATCTTCGTGATGTCCGGCGCGACCCTGGTGATCGGTCTGCTGCCGGGCTACTCGACGATCGGCATCGCGGCCCCGATCCTGCTGGTGCTGCTGCGCCTGTTGCAGGGCCTCGCGGCGGGCGGCGAGTTCGGCAGCGCGGCCAGCTTCCTGGCCGAGTACGCACCGCGGCGTCGGCGCGGGTTCGGCGTCAGCTGGCTGGAAGTCGGTTCGCTGCTGGGATTCCTCGCCGGTTCGTTCGTGTTCCTGCTGCTGTCGGTCGGCTTGACGGACGCGCAGCTGGCGTCGTGGGGCTGGCGCGTCCCGTTCCTGATCGCCGCGCCGCTCGGCATCATCGGGTTCGTCATCCGCAGCAAGATCGAGGACACTCCCGAGTACCGCGCGCTCGAAGCGACCGACAACGTGCCCCGCAGCCCGGTCCGGGAACTGTTCCGCCACAACAAGAAGCAGTTGCTCCAGGCCGCTGGCTTGATGACCATGATGCACGTCCCGTTCTACGCCGTGCTCACCTATCTGGTCACCTACGAGACCGACTACCTCGGCCACTCGTCCGGCAGCGCGGCGGCACTGTCCACAGTGATCTCGCTCGTCGGCTTGTTCCTCGTGCCGTTCTTCGGCCGTCTTTCCGACCGGGTCGGCCGGCGGCCCATCCTGATCGGCGCGGGTGTGGCGCTGTTCGTCCTCGCCACTCCCGCGTACCTGCTGATGCGCACCGGCCTGGTCGGCACCTGGATCGGCGGTCTCGCGCTCGGCGCCATTCTGGCGGCGATCCTCGGTACCTACGCGGTGTGGTCCGCGGAGATCTTCCCGACGCGGACCCGGCAAAGCGGACTCTCGATCGCGTACAACATCACCGCCGCGCTGTTCGCCGGCACTGTGCCGTATCTGATGACTGTCCTGATTTCCGCTACCGGCAGCACTCTCGTGCCCGGGCCGTACCTGATGGTCGCAGCGGCCGTCGGTCTGATCGCCGCGTTTTCGATGCGCGAGACCGTCGGAACTCCGTTGCTGCACAAGGAAGACCTGGAGAACACCGAAGCCTGACTCCCCCTCTCGATTCACCAAAGGCGGTGAAGCGTGTCCGAACCCACCTTCGTCAACAGCGAATCCGGAAACCTGCGGCGGAATCTGCGCCGGATCGACTCGATCTTCCTCGCGATCGCGGCCATCATCTCGGTGGACACCATCGGCCAGATCGCGACTTCGGGGGCGGAGGCGGTCACCTGGACCGCCGTGCTCCTAGTGCTGTTCCTGTTCCCGTACGGGCTGGTCATGGCCGAACTCGGCAGCGCTTTCCCGGCTGAAGGCGGGCCGTTCGTCTGGCTGCGGCTCGCCTTCGGGAAGCTGCCCGCCGCGCTCGGCACGCTGCTGTACTGGATCACCAATCCGGTGTGGCTGGGCGGATCGATCACCTTCCTCGCGGCGGCGACCTGGCAGCAGTACCTGGTTCCCGCGTCGCCGGGCGGGTTCGCGGACTACGCGTTCAAGCTGGTTTTCATCTGGCTGGCGATCCTCGGTGCGGTGGTGAGCCTGCGGTACGGGAAGTGGTTCATCGCCGCGGGTGCGCTGCTGAAGGTGGGTTTGGTGGTGCTTTTCGCGGTCACCGCCGCGATTTATGCGGCTCGCCACGGCGTCCACGGCTCGCTGGCCTTCTCGCCGACTATCGGCGGATTCCTCGCTGTGGTGCCGGTTTTGATGTTCGCCCTGGTGGGTTTTGAAGCGCCCAACGGTGCCGCCGAGGAGATGCACAACCCGCGTCGCGATGTCCCGGTCACGGTCGGGGTTTCGGGCCTCGTGTCGGCGTTGTGCTATCTGGTGCCGGTGTTCGGCATCGTGCTGGTGATGCCCGCGGACAAGATCAACGGACTGGGCGGTTTCCTCGACGCGGTGCGCCAGGTGTTCTCCGTCTACGGCGGCGCTTCGGGCACGATGCTGACGATCGCCGCTGTCGTGTTCGTATTCGTCCTGCTGAACCAGGGCTGCTCGTGGATGATCGCTTCGGACCGCATTCAGGCGATGGCCGCCGTCGACGGGGCGTTCCCGCGGTGGTTCGGGGCTTTTCACCCGAAGCTGAACACGCCGTTGCGGGTCAACCTGCTTTCCGGCGTGGTCGCGACTGTGTTCACCGTGGTGGCGACGATCGTGCAGAGCAGTTCGGCTTCGGCGGTGTTCGCGGTGGTGCTCAATATCGCGGTGAGCACGTTGCTCTTGTCGTACCTGCTGATCTTCCCGACGATCCTGGTGCTGCGGCGGAAGTACCCGTCGGTCGAGCGCCCGTTCCGGGTGCCGGGCGGACGGATCGGGCTGTGGGTGAGTTCGGTGCTGATCTACGCGTGGATCCTGCTCGGCGCTTGGCAGACCGTGGTGCCCGGGGTGCTCGACCGGGCGCTCGGGGTGCCGTACGACTTCGAGGCGACGTGGGGCGTGTCGAGGTTGACCTTCGAGCTGTTCACGGCGGGGACCTTGGCGGTGCTGATCGGGTTCGGGTTCGTCGGCTACCTGATCGCCCGTCGACAGCCCGCGCCGGTCGCGGAAGTCCCGCAACCGACCACGGCTTAGACCTTCCGGCCCACCACACCCGCCACGCACCGGGCCGCGTCGCTCAGCGGCTTCAGCCTCGGCCCGTCCTGCCACCACTCGTCCGCGACCGACAGGCCGGGGCCGTCCGTACGGCTCGGCGGGAGAAGTTCCAGACCGGGCAGCATCGCCTCGATCTCCGTACGGGTCCGGAACCGCCCGGCGCCCAGCGGGCCGGACACGAGGATCTCCTCGATCCGCTTCGCCACCGCGGTCAGCTCGGGCACCTCGGGGTCGTAGAAATGCGCCATCGCGACGTACGAACCGGGCGCGAGGGCGTCGATGTACTCGCGCATCACGTCGATCGCGCCGTCGCCCTCGTAGTGGTGCATCGTGCCGATGTGCAGCAGCGCGATCGGCTCCGAGAAGTCGAGGTACTCGCGCACCGTTTCGTGCTGCAGCACGGCCTGCGGCTCGAAGATGTCCGCCTCGACCATGTGCGTGAAGTCGTTGTCCTCCAGCAGCGCGCGGCCGTGCGCGAGGACCACCGGGTCGTTGTCGACGTACACCACGTGCGCGTCGCGGTGGTAGCGCTGCACGATCTGGTGGGTGTTCTCGGCCGTCGGCAGGCCGGAACCGCAGTCGAGGAACTGGCGGATGTCGGTCTGGCTCGCCAGCATCCGCAGCACGCGGTTGTGGAAGCCGCGGTTGCCGCGCGCGATGTGCACCGCCTCGGGTACCGCGGTGCTGATCTTCTCCATCACCGCGCGGTCCACCTCGTAGTGGTGGCTCCCGCCGAGGAACCCGTCGTAGATCCGCGCGATGCTCGGGCGGTTCGGGTCCACCCCCACCGGCACCTGGCTGGGCGACAACGGGGACGACGAGCCGGTCATGGACACCTCGCGGAGCAGTCGGTCGGCAGTGACCTACTCAGAGTAGTACTGCCGCCGCTCAGCCGTGCCAGCGGCGCGGCCGGTCGCCGCTGTCGTCGCCCCATTGCTCCATATACGAGCTGACGGCCGAGCGGAACGCGTCTCCCATCGGGTCGCGCGGCTGGTTCTCGCTGTCCTGCTGCGGATTCTGCGTCGGCTGAACGCGCGGCGGCGGTGCCGTCGTCGCCGGACGGCTGCTGGCCCGGACGATCGTGTCGCGCACCTGGCCACTGGCCGGGGCCGGGGACGCGCTCAGCGTGCTCACCGCGGGCGGCGCCGACGACGAAGTGTGGACCGGAGCAGGCGGCGGCTGTACCGGCTGCGGGCCAGGCCCGGACGCCGACGGCCACAACGCCCACGAGCCCAGCCCCGCGCACAGCACCACCGCCGCACCGGCGAAGACGCCGTAGCGCACCGGCCGTCGCTCGGGCGGCGGCGCGGTCTGCGCGGGCGGGTCCGCCGCTGGCAGCGGGCCGCGTTTGGCGAGCTGTTCGGTCGGCGAGCCGGTCGAAACGTCGAGGACCCCGCCGAACGCCGAGGTCGTTTCCTCAGCGCTCTCGGCCCGGGGACGCACCAACGGCGGGGGTTCGCTGCCGTCGATCCGGGGCATCGGCGCCGTCTCGGACAGCCGCACGAGATTCGCGACCGACTCGAGGTCGCTGCCGGACTCCGGGTTCCCCATCCAGACCTCCACCCCGCCGGGGCCGCGCGTCCGCGGCGCTCCCGGCGCCGCAGATCCTAGGGACCCCCGGTCCGCGCTGTAAACCCGCCTCGAGCGTGATCCCGTACGCTCGACGGGTTTCCGCCACGGGGAGGAGGCCCGCGATGCGGCCGTTTTCGGTCGAAACCGACGCGACCGGCATGCTCGATGTCGGCGACGGCCAGCAGATCTACTGGGACGCCAGCGGCGCGGGCAAACCGGTCCTGTGCGTGCACGGCGGCCCCGGCGGAGGCGGCGGCGACTTCGGCCGGAACGGCTTCGACCCGGCGAAATTCCACGTCGTGGTGTTCGACCAGCGCGGCTGCGGACGGAGCACGCCGAACGTCGCGGACCCGGCGGTGAGCCTGGCGCACCAGACCACCGAGCAGCTGATCGCCGACATGGAGAAGCTGCGCGTCCGCCTGGGCATCGAAAAATGGCTGCTCTACGGCGGTTCCTGGGGCACGACCCTCGCGCTGGCCTACGCGCAGCGGCATCCGGAACGCGTCGGCGGCATCCTGCTGGTCGCCGCGTTCACGTCCTCGCCGGACGAGGTCGACTGGCTCTACCGCGGCCTCCGGCGGCTGCTGCCCGCGCAATGGGAAGCGTTCCGAGCGGGCGCCCCCGACCCGGACGGCGACCTCCTCGCCGGGTACTCGCAGCTCCTCGCCAGCCCGGACCGCGCCGTGCAGCTCCGCGCCGCGCGGAATTGGTGCGCCTGGGAAGACGCGGTGATCTCGCACGAGTGGGTCGGCGGCCGAACTGGCCAGTTCAGCGAGGGCACCGACGACGAACTGATCACGCTCGCCCGCCTCTGCGCGCACTACTACGGCCACCACGCGTTCCTCGAGGACGACCAACTGCTGCGCGACATCCATCTGCTGCATGGGATTCCGGCGGTGCTGATCCACGGCCGGGCGGATCTGAGCGCGCCGCTGCGGAAGGCGTGGCAGCTCGCCCAGGCTTGGCCAGACGCGGAGCTTGTGGTGATCGAGGACGCCGGACACACCGGGAGCCCGTCGATGGGGACGGCGGTTCTCGAGGCGATCACCCGGTTCGAGAACCGCTAGCGCAGCACGCGGTACCGAAGGCTCGTTCCTTCCTGCGACAGCAACTCCAACCGCACCGGCGGTCCCGGCCGCTCGAACAGCCGCACCCCGCCGCCGAGCAGCACCGGCATCACCATCACCTCGATCTCGTCCAGCAGACCAGCGTCGATGCAAGCCAGCCCGACCGAAGCGCCCAGCACATTGACCGTCTTCTCCCCCGCCGCCGCCCTAGCCGCCGCGACGCCTTCCTCCAGCGAGGAGCAGAACGTCACCCCGGGCACCGCTGGCGCGACACCCCGCGTCAGCACCACCTGCGGCCCGTCCCACATGCCGCCGAAGGCCTTGCCCTCGGCCTCGGTGCCGCGATACGGGTCGTCGCCGGAGAAGGTCCGGCGGCCGACCAGCAGCGCGCCGACCTCCGCAGCCAGGTCGTGCGAAGCGTCCTCGGTGTACGGCGCGAGCCATCCCATATCCCCGCCCGGTCCGGCAATGAACCCGTCCAGCGACATCGCGGCGGAGTACAGCAGCTTTCCCATGTCAGTCCCTTCCGTTTTCCGTACCGACTCCCGGAAGGGCGCAAACTCATCGGTCAGCCGGCCAGCGCGCGCCAAGCCTCCCGGCGTTCCCGCTGCCGTTCCGGGTCCGCGACCGGCGCCGCCGCGACCAAACGCCGCGTGTAGTCCTCCCGCGGCGAGCCCAGCACCGACGCCACCGGACCCTCCTCGACCACCTTGCCGTGATGCAGCACCACAACCCGGTCCGCGACCCGCTCCACCACCGCCAGGTCGTGGCTGATGAACAGGCACGCGAACGCCAGCTCCCGCTGCAGATCAGCCAGCAAGTCCAGCACCGAAGCCTGCACCGAGACGTCCAGCGCACTCGTCGGCTCGTCCGCGATCAGCAGCCGCGGCCGCAGCGCCAACGCCCGCGCGATCCCGACCCGTTGCCGTTGCCCGCCGGACAGCTCATGCGGGTACCGGCCGCTCCAGCTCGGATCCAGGCGTACAGCGGAGAGAAGTTCCGCGACCCGCTCCCGGTGTTCGCCGCGTTCTCCGTGCACCACCAAAGGCTCGGCGATGCTCGCACCGATCGTCGCGCGCGGGTTGAGCGCGGACGCCGGGTTCTGGAACACGATCCCGATCTGCCGCCGGATTTCCCGTCGCTGCCGGGCCGACGCCCGCGCGATGTCCACGCCGTCGACCTGCACAGTGCCCGCCGACGGAGAGACCAATCCGGTCAGCACGGACGAGATCGTGCTCTTGCCCGAACCGGATTCGCCGACGAGGCCGAGCACCTCGTCGGTTCCGATGGTCAAGGACACGCCGTCGACCGCGCGCACTGGCGGAGCGCCGCCGCCGACCCGGTAGGTCACCGCCAGATCTGTCACGGAGACCAGCGGAGCCGACGTCGGGCGCACCGCACCAGCAGGCGCAGAACCCAGTGACAGCACCGAATCCAGCAGTTCCCGCGTGTAGTCGGCTTGCGGCGAGGCGAACAATCCGGCCGCCGTGTTCTGCTCGACCACCTGCCCGTCGCGCAGCACGACGACCCGGTCCGCGACGTCCGCGACCACGCCCATGTCGTGGGTCACCAGCAGGATCGCCGTGCCGAGCCGGTCCCGCAGCGACCGCAGCAGCTGCAGGATCCCGGCTTGCACGGTGACGTCCAGCGCGGTGGTCGGCTCGTCGGCGATCAGCAGCTTCGGGTCGTGGATCAGCGCGATCGCGATGACGACCCGCTGCAGCTGCCCGCCGGACAGCTCGTGCGGGTAGGCGCGCAGCACGCGCCGCGCGTCCAGTTCCACGAGTTCCAGCAGCTCACGGGCCCGTTCCCGCGCCACCGCCCGGGATACTTTCCGATGCGCCCGGACCGCGTCCACGAGCTGCGTGCCGATCCGGAACACCGGGTTCAGCGCGCTCATCGGCTCCTGGAACACCATGCCGATCTCGCCGCCGCGCACCGCGCGCAGCGCCGGACCGTCCACTGTGTACAGATCGCGGCCGTCGAGCACCGCGGAACCGGTCACCGTCGCGGTGTCCGGCAGCAGGCCGAGCAGCGACAGCGCGGTGACCGACTTGCCGGAACCGGATTCCCCGACGAGGGCGACGACCTCGCCGGGGTGCACCTCGAAGCTCACCTCGCGAACGGCGGCGGCGTCGCCGAACCGGATCGAGACGTCGCGCAGGGACAGCAGCTGCTCGGACACGGGATTACTTCGCCAGGCCCATCTGGAGGTAGTTCGGGTACGCCGGGAACGCGCCGATCGCGAAATTGCCGACTTTCGCGCCGTGCAGGAACGAGTTGCGCGTGTAGATCAGCGGGACCACCGGCGAGTCCTGCATGATCCGCTTGTCCGCCTTCGCCCACAGCTTCCCGGCCGCGGTCGGGTCGACCGTGCCCTGCGCCTGCGCGATCAGCGCGTCCACCTCGGGCACCGAGTAGCGCGCCTGGTTGTACCCGCCGTTGCCGATCTCCGAGGTGCCGAACAGCGGCTCGATGTTGGCGTTGGCGCTCGGGAAGTCCGGCTGCCACGAACCCAGCGTCAGGTCGTAGTTGCCGTCGTTGCCGGTGACCAGCGTCGTCCACGCCTCGTCGTCGAGCGGGCGCAGCTTCGTGCGGATTCCGGCCCGCTGCAGCGCCGCCTGGATCGCCTGCGCCTTGTCCGCCTCGTTGTTCGCCGTCGACACCGGGAAGTCCAGGTTGTCGATGCCGTTCGGGAAGCCCGCCTCGGCGAGCAGCTGCTTGGCCTTCGCGACGTCGCCGTTCGGCGGGGCCGGGTAGAGATCGTACACCTCGCGCCCGGCGATGCCCTCGGTGATCAGCGTCGTGGCGATCGGACCGGCCAGATCCGCGCTGCCCGCGGCGGCGACCTGGTAGGCGACCTTGTCCACGGCGTACTGGAACGCCTGGCGCACCTTGGGATTCGCCAGCGGGCCGCGCTTGGTGTTCAGCGCGAGGTAGGCCAGCGCGCCGGACTTCGACGTGACGAGCTGGTTCTTCGCCGCCGGGTTCGTGCGGATCTGCGCCAGCTGCGCCGGGTTCACGAACGACGAGCCGAACGCGAACGCGTCGTTGCCCTGGCTCGCCAGCAGCCGCTTCGCGACGACGCCGGTGTCCTGGCCCATCTGGATCACGACCGCGTCCGGCAGGCCGGTGCGCGCGAGGTCGGTCTTGCCGTCCCAGTTCGGGTTCCGGACGAACTTGACCTGCACGCCCTTCTGGTACGACTCGACCTGGTACGGGCCGGACGCGACCGGCTTCGTGTCGTAGGTCGCGTCGGTGCCCTTGCCCTTCGGCACCGGGGCGAACGCGGGCATGCTCGCGATCCACGGCCAGTCGCCGTACGGGCGGGCGAGGTGGAACACGATGGTCTTCGGGTCCGGCGTCTCGATCGACGCCAGTTCGCCGCCCTTGAACGGGCCCTTGTAGTCGGGACCGCCGGCGAGCAGGTTCTTGTGATAGCTCAGGCCGCCGGAGAACGCGGAGTCGAACGACCGCTCGATGCCGTACTTGATCTCGGCGCTGGTGATCGGCGTGCCGTCGGCCATCTTCAGGCCGTCCTTGAGCGTGTACGTCCAGGTCTTGCCGTCCGCGCTCGCCCGGCCGGTGTCGGTGGCGAGGTCCGGCACCACGGTGGCCGGGCCGTCCGCGGCGGTCTTCCACGCGGTGAGCCGCCGGTGGATCAGGCTGATCGTGGTGATCGCCAGGTTCTGGCTCTTCGCCGGGTCGAGGTGCTGCGACGTGGTGTCGCTGAGGATGTACAGCGTCCCGCCGGACGCCACCTCGACCGCGCCGCCGCCGGCGGACTGCTCGTTCGCGTTGCACGCGGCGAGGAACGCCCCTGCCCCGGTGACCGTGGCGGTGATGCCCAGCGCCTTCAGGAAGTCCCTGCGATCCATCGTTTTTCCGTTCCCTTTCTCAAGAACCGAGCCGAGCGCGGGGGTCGAGGACCCCGTAGAGCACGTCCACCGCGAAGTTCGCGAGGACGACGAAGAAGGCGGCGAACAGGCTGACGCCCATCAGCACCGGAAGGTCCACCTGGTGCACGGCGTCGACGAGCAGCCCGCCGAGACCGGGAAGCGCGAACACCCGCTCGGTGATCACCGCGCCGCCGAGCAGCGCGCCGAGGTCGACCGCGAACACCGTCACCACCGGCAGCAACACGTTGCGCAGCGCGTATTTCCCGACGACGGTCCGCTCCGGCAGGCCGACCGCCCGCGCGGTGCGGATGAAGTCCTCGCCCATGATTTCGAGCATCTGGCCGCGCGAGAGCCGGGCGTACACCGCGGCGTTGATGAACGCCAGCACCAGCCACGGCAGCACGAGGTGCCACGCCCAGTCGACCGGGCTCTGCGCGAACGTCACGTACCCGCTCACCGGCACCACGTCGAGCGTGAAGCCGAAGAGCAGAATTCCCAGCAGCCCCACCAGGTACGCGGGCGCGGACACCCCGGCGAGCGTCACCGTCATCGCGGCCCGGTCGGCGAACTTGCCGCGGCGCAGCGCGGAGAACACACCGGTCGCGACGCCGGCGATCAGCCAGATCACCGACGCGCCGATCGCCAGCGAGACCGTGATCGGCAGCCGGTCCCCGATCAGCGCCAGCACGGGTTCGCTCTGCTGGAACGAATACCCGAAGCAGGGCGCGGAGCAGACGATCGCCGTCACGCCGGTGCCGAACGTGCGGCCGGTGAAGATGCCGCCGAGGAAGTCGAAGTACTGCTGGATCCACGGTTTGTCGAAGCCCATGAACTCCCGGGCCAGCGCCAGGTTCTCCGGCGTGCACGGCTTGCCGCAGGACATGAACGCCGGGTCGGTGGGCAGCAGGTAGAACACCGCGAAGGTGCCGAAGCTGACCACGAGCAGCACGCCGAGCATCCCCAGCAGGCGGATGCCCACGAAACGCAGAGTGCGGTTCACCGGCGCACCGCCGTCTTCGGGTCGAGCGCGTCGCGCAGCCCGTCGCCGAGCATGTTGAACGCCAGCGTCGCGATGAACAGCGCGGCGCCGGGGAAAATGAGGAACATCGGATCTGTCTGCACCCAGTTGATCGCGTCGCTGATGGAACGGCCCCAGCTCGGCGTGGGCGGCGGGATGCCGACGCCGAGGAACGACAGCGCGGCTTCCAGGCCGATGTTGGCCGGGATGCTCACCGTCGCCAGCACGATGATCGGCGCCCACAGGTTCGGCAGCAGCTCACGGCGGAACACGTGCACGCCGCCCGCGCCGAGCGCACGGGCCGCCTTGACGAAGTCGCGGTTGCGCAGGCTCAGCGTCTGCGCGCGGACCACCCGGGCCACGCGCGGCCAGCCGAACAGGCCGATCACCGCGATCAGCAGCAGCGGCCGCGGGATCGACTGCGGGGCGACCGCACCGAGCGCGATCATGAAGATCAGCTGCGGGAACCCGAGCAGCACGTCGGTCACCCGGCTCACCACGGTGTCCCACCAGCCGCCGACGTATCCGGCGCTCGCCCCGAGCAGCACGCCCAGGAGCATCGACACCGCGGTCGCGGCGAGCCCGATCAGGAACGACGTGCGCGCGCCGTACGCGACGACCGCGAAGAGGTCCCGTCCGGTCAGCGGTTCGACGCCGAACCAGTGGCTTCCGCTGATCCCGCCGAGGAATCCCGCGCCCGTGCCGTCGGCCGGATTGAGCAGTTCGGTGTGGTAGGTGTACGGATCCTGGCCCTCGATCAGGGCGAGCAGAGGAGCCGCTAGGGCGGTGACGATCACCAGCACGATGACGACCGCGCTGGCTTGCGCCCAGCGGTCGTGCCGCAGCGCGCGCCACAGATTCCGGGAGGCCGGTGCGGCCGCCGGGACCCCAGCGCCGCCCGGGGACAGGATGTCGGACAACGGTTCCCTATGCAGATCAGCGTTACTTGACGACGTGACAGTAAAGAACCCGAAGGAAATTCACCACGACGGCGGCGCCCGTCCCGGATCGTGAGACATCGCCGATGTCATACCTCCCCCGGGCATTCGTGCTGTTCACGCAGGTCACCGGCGGTCGCGCGGCCCGGGCCAGTGTGCCGTGCGGACAGGCGTCCGGCCAGCGTTGTTGTCACCCGTTCGGAGGCAGTCCCGGGACGGTCGGCTGACTCGGTTTGTGCCGCCGTCCGCCCGGCGCTGGACTGGCCGCACGTAGCCAGTCTCCTGTGGACGGAAGGACCTGCCGATGTTTCGCTGCTCGCGCCGCACGCTGACCGGAGTGCTGATCGCCGCGGCCGCTTTGCTGGTCAGCCCTCCTGCCTCGGCGGCCGGTGCGGCGGTGAACGGCGGCGACGCGATGTACACCGTGTCACCGGGGCCTGGCCGCGAGCCCTACTACTGCTCGGCGGGTTTCGCGATCCTCGTCAAGGAGGTCCGGTACATCCTCACCGCGGGGCACTGCACCGAGCACGGGCTCGATTGGAAAGACATCGGCCGCAACGTGGACAGCCACTTCCCGGTGGCCGATTACGGCCGCGTCGAGGACCCGTCCGGCTCCGGGCACAGCCAGGTCGACCTCTACGACGGCAGCACCCAGCGGATCCTGCGCGCGGGCACGCCCGCGGTGGGACAGCTGGTGTGCCGGAGCGGCATGACCACGAAGAAGACGTGCGGGAAGGTCTTGGGCCTCAACCAGACCGTGAACTTCGGCGACGGCAAGCAGGTCGTCGGCACGATCGCCACCGACATCCCGGTCGGGGCCGGGGACAGCGGCGGCCCGTTGTTCTACGCCGGGGTCGGGTACGGGGTGTTGTCCGGCGGGAACAACCAGGTCAGCTTCTTCCAGCCGCTGCCGCCGGTGCTCGCCGCTTACGGGGCCACGCTCGCCTGATCTTCGGGTCCGTGAGGGGAACCCTGAGGGAATCTGATTGCCTCAGGGTTCCCCTCACGTACGACAACCGCGCACCAGTGCCAGCGCGTGCCTCAGCGGGAGACATCCGTTAATCGGTTACGCGGCAGCGTCCGAGTCGAGCTCGATCCAGAACCGGTCCTCGCCGCGCCTCCGGCCGTCCGGCACCCCGCCGTTGGACAGGATCGTCCGACGGGAACGCTCGTTGTCCGCCTCGCAGGTCAGCAGCACGCGGTCGAGCCCGAGGCGGCGGCACTCCGCGAGCCCGGCCGTCAGCATCCGCGTGGCGTGGCCTTGTCCGCGCCACGGAGACACCACGTGGTACCCGACGTGACCGCCCGCCTCGGCGAGGTCAGGCGTGAGCTCGTGCCGGACGACCAGGGTGCCCAGGTAGTACTCGCCGGAGACGTACCAGAAGAGCGTGGAAGGCACTCCCCAGCGCGGCTGCACCTCGCGCCGCGCGGCGACGAACCCGGCGAAGTCAACGCTCGCAGCGTCCAGCCATTCGGTCGGGCGGCCTTCGTACAGGCAGTCCACCTGCTCGCCGACCAGGTACGACGTCCGCACCTCAACCGTGGGCAGGACAAGACGAGGAGGCTCGACGAGACGGATCATCGGCCCAGTCTTCCTGCCGCGCGCCTGGCGCACAGCTCATTTTCGCGGCCGGACCTCACCCCTGCGCCAGTCCGGCGTGCCCTTCCCGCAGCGCGCGCTTGACGATCTTCCCGCTCGGGTTCTTCGGCAGCGCGTCCACGAACACCACGTACTTCGGGCACTTGTAGCCCGCCAGGTGTTCCCGGGCGTGCGCGAGAACCTCGGCTTCAGTGAGCGTGACGCCTTCGCGCGGCACGATCGCCGCGGTGACCGCCTCGATCCAATGTGGATGCGAGACCCCGAACACGGCGACCTCGGCGATCCCGTCCAGCAGGTACAGCGCTTCCTCGACCTCGCGGCTCGCGACGTTCTCGCCGCCGGTCTTGATCATGTCCTTCTTCCGGTCCACGACCGACAGATAGCCCTCGTCGTCGAGCACGCCGAGGTCGCCCGAGTGGAACCAGCCGCCCTCGAAGGCGGCGGCGGTTTTCTCCTCGTCCTCGTAGTAGCCGAGCGTCGCGTGCGGACTGCGGTGCACGATCTCGCCGACCTCGCCAGGCGGCAGTTCGCGGCCGTCCTCGTCGACGATCCGGGTCTCGACGTTGATCGACGCCCGGCCCGCCGAACCCGCCTTCGCGAGCTGTTCGTGCGGGCGCAGGATCGTGGCGAGCGGGGCCATTTCGGTCTGGCCGTAGAAGTTCCACAGCTGCACGTCCGGCAGCCGCCGCGACAGTTCGCGCAGCACCTCGGCGGGCATCGGCGACGCGCCGTAGTAGCCCTTCCGCAGGCTGGACAGGTCCGTCGTGTCGAACGCCGGGTGCCGCAGCAGCGAGATCCACACCGTCGGCGGCGCGAACAGCTTCGTCGCGCGTTCGCGTTCCACCGCGGCCAGCAGCGCCGCCGGGTCCGGGCCGGGCAGGATCACGCTCGTCGCGCCGAGGTAGACGTCGACCGACAGGAAACAGTCCAGCTGCGCGCAGTGGTAGAGCGGCAGGGAATGCACCTCGATGTCGTCGCCGGTCATGCTGCCGTCGATCGCACACGATACATACTGCGCGATGAGCGACCGGCTCGACAGCAGCACACCCTTGGGCCGCGATTCGGTGCCGGAGGTGTACATCAGCCGCAGCGGATCGTCGTCCTCGACGAGCACCGCCGGGGCCGTTTCGTCACCGGGCTGGTCGATCCAGTCCGCGACGCTCTCCCAGTCGCCCTTGCCGCCGATCCGCCCGCGCAGGACATCGGTGCGGCCGGAGCGTTTCAGCGCCTCCGCCGCGGTGTCGAGCAGCGCGTCCTCGGCGATCAGCCCGGACACTCCGGCGTGGCCGAGAATGAACGCGACCTCCTCCGCGCCGAGCATGAAGTTCACCGGCACCAGCACCACGCCCAGCTTGGCCGTGGCGAACACCAGCACCGCGTACTCCCAGCAGTTGCGGCTGAGCAGCGCCAGCCGGTCGCCCTTCGCGAGGCCGCGTTCGGCGAGCCGGTGCGCGCAGCGGTTGACCGCCGCGTCGAACTCGCGGTAGGTCGCCCGCCGCTGCCCGGAGACGATCGCGAGCTTGTCCGGGAGGCGCAACGCGGTGCGCCGCAGGAGATCCCCGACGGAATGCTGGCGGGCGTGCTGGATCGCTTCCGCCGTTTCGGCGCTGAACGGGCTCGGCATAGCGGGAGTCTCATCCACCGGCGCGGCGTGCGCAAGCAGGACCGGCAGCGGCAAGACCCCGGCGCGGTGCGGGCCGGCAGCTTGCGCTGTCCCAAGTGGACAGACGGCCGGTCAGTCGCGCATCGCGGCACTGCCCGGACAAGCGATCCCCGCCGGAAATCCGCTCAGCCGTCCTTCGCCCACACGCGCACGGCCACCGCGACCGCGATCCCGACGACGCCGAGCACGATCCCCGCGACCAGCAGCCCGGACGCGATCAGCCCGAGCGCCGCGACCGCGAACAGCCCGAACTCCAGGAAGAACCGCGTCGGCTCCGGGCAGCGCCGCTTGGCCTGGGGCGCGATCACGAGCCCCCAGATCGCCGCCGCCAGCGCCGGCCACAGCACCGCCGCGAGAATGTCGAGGAACACGTTCCCGCCGAGCCGCGCACCGGCGACCGCGAGACCGGCGAGCAGCGCCAGTTCGGTCAGGAAGCGGATGACGAGCACCGCGCCGGGGAAACCGCGCAATTCGGGTCGAGTGGTGGTCACGCTGGGAGCCTAACGGCCGGGCCCGCGCTCCGTGCGCGGAGTCGCGGACCCGGCCGGAATCAGCGCCGGGCCACCATTCGGGACAGCGTCATCAGGATCGCGCCGAACACCAGCAGCGCCGCGCCGAACACGGCGAGCCGCGGGGTGCTCACGCCGGTCTTCGCCAGGGCCTGCTGCTTCGGCTGGGCAGCTTCCGGCGCGGAGGTCTGCGTCGGCTGGCTGGTCGTGACCTTCTCCGGGGCCTTCGGCGTCACCTTCGCGACTTCGTGGACCCGGGCGGTGAGCGAGTCGGCGTGCTTGGCGTCCGACAGCGACCCCGGCGGGTTGGCCTGCTTGCCGCCCGCCCAGACGAGACCGCTGATGTCCTTCTTCGGCGTGGTCGAGGAAGTCGACGTCAGCGGCTTGGTCGCCGAGGAGCTCGAAGACGTCGGGCTGCCGGACGTCGTCGGGCTCGTCTTCGTCGTCGTCGACGGCGACGTGGTGGGCAAACTCGTCGGCGTCTTGGTCGGAGTCTTGGTCGGAGTCTTGGTCGCCGAGGAGTTCGGCGGCGCGCTCGTGGTCGGCGTCGAGGTCGGCGGCTTCGTCGACGTGGTCGGCTTCGGCGGGGCCGGGGCCTCGCTCTTCGGAGCGTCGCCGCCGGCGAACTTGATCAACTGCTCCATCGAACCGTTGAACGAGTCCTGGTCGCCGGGCTTGTTGCCGGAGTCCGAGTACTGCCACACCGTGTAGTACCGCCAGCCCGAGGGCAGCGGCCCAGCGCTTTGCGCGTACCGGGCGATGAACAGCGGATGCGTGTCGCCGAACGCGTTCGAGTTGCCGGTGCAGGTCTTCCACCAGTCAGTGGTGGTGTAGAGCATCGGCCAGCGCGACGTTTTCGCGTGCAGCCGCTCGGAGAACGACCGCACCCACGACACCATCGCCGACTGCGACAGGCCGAAGCAGGTCGAGCCGTACGGGTTGTACTCGATGTCCAGCATCGGCGGCATGGTGCGGCCGTCCGCGGACCAGCCGCCGCCGTGCGCGACGAAGTAGTCCGCCTGCGTCGCGCCGTCGGACACGTCCGGACGCGCGAAGTGGTACGCGCCGCGGATCATCCCGACGTCGTAAGAACCGTTGTACTGCTGCGCGAAGTACGGGTTCAGGTACCCGGTGCCTTCGGTCGCCTTGACATAGGCGAAGCGCGCGCCCGCGTTCCAGGCGCCCTTCCAGTCCACATTGCCCTGGTGCCCGGACACGTCCATGCCCGGCACCTCGGCGGATGCCGCCACCGCCTGGGGCGCGTGCAGCAGCCCCAGCGCTCCGACCGCAGCCACCGCTGCCGCCGCGACGATCGCACCCGCCCGAGCCGCTATCCGCCCGGAGCCCGTCATCCTCTACTCCCTCGTCTTTTCCCGCCCTGGGAGCGCTCCGGCCGTCCGCGTCTCTTCCCCAAGAGCGGAACCGGATCACCTGGGCGAGCCCCAGTGTGTGTGACACGCGGGACGCCTGTAAACCACTGGGAGTGATGTGACGCGTGGTACACAAGAGGTTTTCCGAGGTCACCGGGGTTACGGCCGCTCGGGGGCGGGATGAAACTCACCCACCCCGGGTCACTGTCGGCAGCGGGCCCGGCACTCGTCGCAGTGGGTAATCAGAGTGCCGCCACCGGAACGGAGCACCGCAGCAGAGCCGAATGGCGGACACCCCGGTTTTGTCATCGCGCAAGGGCCGAAGGTCGGTCTTCCGGCACCGCCGGAGACCCGCCCGGGCGGTGCGACACGCCCGGCCCGGCGAGCCGTTCACGAACAACTCCCCCGCGCCGGAAACCCTTGCCCGCACTGCGGAAACCGGCCGCTACCAGCACTTTCCGCCCGGACGCCGGTAATCGCCCGGCCACACAGCGTCAACCAGGCAGACGTCTTCGCAACATCTTGGCAACCGGCTTGACACCGGCTGTGGTCCGGACCACCCTGCAGGACATTGGTCTACACCATTTGTCATTCAGCCCCGGTCGCCGACGACCGGGCACCGAAAGGACGAGACACGTGAAGCGCTGGCTCAAGCTGGCGGCGGGAGCCGCCGCCATCACGCTCGCCACGGCCGGGTGCGCCGGCTCCGGCGGGAGTGAGAACGCCTCGAGCGCTGGGGGCGCGCAGGACGGCAAGCTGACGGTCTGGCTGATGACCGGCTCCGCGCCGGACAGCCTGACCGCCGCCCTGAACAAGGAATTCGAGGCCGCCCACCCCGGCGTCAAGGTCGACTACCAGATCCAGCAGTGGAACGGCATCCAGCAGAAGCTGACCACCGCGCTGGCGAGCGACACGCCGCCGGACGTCATCGAGGTCGGCAACACCCAGACCCCCGCGTTCGCCGCGCAGGGCGTGCTGGCCGACCTCTCCGGCGACGTCAACAACCTCAACGGCGGGCAGTGGCTCGCCGGGCTCAAGGCGTCCGGCCAGTACGACGGCAAAACCGTCGGCGTGCCGTTCTACGCCGCGAACCGCGTCGTGATGTACCGCAAGGACATGTTCGAGCAGGCCGGCATCACCCAGCCGCCCACGTCGAACGACGAATGGCTCGCGGACATCGCCAAGCTGAAGACGAAATTCGGCAGCGACCCGCAGTTCCAGCCGCTCTACATGCCCGGCCAGAACTGGTACGCGCTGTCGTCGTTCATCTGGGACAACGGCGGCGACATCGCCAAGGGCGAGGGCAAGTCCTTCAAGTCCTCGCTGAACACGCCGGAAGCCAAGGCGGGCCTCGAGTTCTACAAGAAGCTCGTGGACACCTCCGGCACCACCGCGCCCAAGGACAACGACGAGGCCACCCCGCAGCAGGCCGGCATCTACGCCGCCGGCAAGGTCGCCATGTTCATCGGCACCCCGAACGAAGTGGCGACCGCGGCCAAGACCGACCCGGGCATCACCGCCAAGACCGGCGCGTTCCCGATCCCGTCGAAGACCGCCGGCCAGGGCGCTCCGGTGTTCCTCGGCGGCTCGAACCTGGTCGTCCCGCTCAACAGCAAGCACCAGGACCTCGCCAAGGACTACCTGAAGCTGCTGACCAGCACCAAGTACATGACGCAGCTCGCCGCCGGCGGCTACGTGCCGGGCACCTCCACCGACCTCAGCGCGCTCGACAAGGACCCGCTGGGCTCGGTGATGGCGAAGGCGTCGAAGAACGGCCACGCGATGCCGGCCAGCCCGAAGTGGGGCGAGGTCGAATCCGGCCAGAACCCGCTGAAGGACATGCTGACCGCTTACCTGACCGGGAAGAAGACTCTCGACCAGGCCGCGGCTGACGCGAACACTGCCCTCGACAAGATCATCGGCGGATGACCGCGACGAAGGACACTCCGGTGCCGGCGGGGGCGACCCCGCCGGCACCGGCGCACGTCGGGGCGGCGCGGAAGCGGGGCAGCGGCTGGTTCAGCGAGCGGCTCATGCCGTACCTGCTGATCCTTCCCGCGCTCGCCGCCGTGCTGGTGCTGCTCGGCTGGCCCACCATTCAGATGCTCGGCATCAGCCTGCGTCAGCTCGACCTGCGCGAGCTGGTGACCGGCAAGATGGTGTGGATCGGCTTCAAGAACTACACCGACGTGCTGTCCGACCCCGAGTTCTGGGCAGTCGCGCTCCGCACGGTCCTCTTCACCGGCGCGCTCGTCGCCGGGACCCTGCTCGTGGCACTGCTGATCGCGGTGCTGATGCGCCACCTCAACCCGGTGCTGCGGATCTTCGTGCAGGTCTCGCTGGTGCTCGCGTGGGCGGTGCCGGTCATCGCCACCACCACGGTGTTCCAGTGGATCTTCGACCAGCAGTACGGCATCCTCAACAAGACGCTGGACAAACTGGGCTTCCATTCGTTCATCGGGTACTCGTGGTTCTCCACCGGCACGAGCACGCTCGTGGTGATCGGGCTGCTGGTGCTGTGGCAGGCCGTGCCGTTCGTCGCGTTCACGCTCTACGCGGGCCTCATCGGCGTGCCGCGCGAGCAGTACGAGGCGGCGGGCATCGACGGAGCCGGGCCGTGGCAGACGTTCCGCGCGGTCAGCTGGCCGGCGATCCGGCCGATCCTGACGATGGTGACGTTCCTGTCGATGCTGTGGGACTTCAACATGTTCGCCCAGGTGTGGGCCATCCGCCAGGGCGGCCCGGACGGCGCGAGCACGACGCTGGCGATCATGCAGTACCTCAAGGGCATCGCGGGCAGCCACTTCGGCTCCGCCGCGGCCATCGCCACCATCATGCTGGTGCTGCTCCTGCTGGTCACCGGCCGGTACGTGCAGCTGCTGGTCCGGACGAAGGACGGGGAGATCGCGTGAGAAAGTCCCTGCCCGCCCGGATTCTGGTGTCGGTCGCCGGAATTCTCGTGGCGCTGCTGTTCCTCTTCCCGACGTACTGGATGTTCACGACGTCGCTGAAGACCCCGGGCGACGTGCTGTCGCCGAAGTACGACCTGATCCCGACCTCGGCGACGCTGTCGAACTTCGCGTCGGCGCTGACCAAACCCGGGTTCGTCACGTACCTGACCAACAGCCTGATCGTGACGCTCGGCGCGGTGCTGGCCGCGCTGGTGGTGGGCGTGCTCGCGGCGATCCCGCTCGCGCGCTTCCGCTTCCGCGGCCGCAAGGGGTTCCTGCTGCTGATCCTGGTGGCGCAGCTGGCCCCGCTCTCGGCGCTGTTCATCCCGATGTACCTGCTGATGCGCGACATCGGGCTGCTGAACACGCTGCCGTCGCTGCTGCTGGTGTACTTCGCGACGTCGCTGCCGTTCACCGTGTGGATGCTCTACGGGTTCGTCAACGGCATCCCGTACGATCTCGAAGAGGCCGCGATGATCGACGGCTGCAGCCGGGTCGGAGCGTTCCGCCGGGTCACGCTGCCGCTGCTCGGACCGGGCCTCGTGACGACGTCGGTGTTCAGTTTCATTACGGCGTGGAACGAATTCCTGTTCGCGCTGGTGTTCATGCGGGACCAGTCGAAGCAGACGCTGCCGGTGTGGCTGTCGTCGTTCAAGACGGCGTTCTCGATCGACTGGGGCGGCGTCATGGCCGCGTCGGTGATCTACGCGATCCCCGCGGTGATCTTCTTCCTGATCGTGCAACGGAAACTCGTGTCCGGCATGACCGCCGGCGCGGTGAAGGGATGACGGTGGCTCCCCTGTCCGAGGTGTCCGACCCCCGCAGGCTCGCCGAAGCCGTGCTGCTGCCCGGATTCGCCGGCACGACGGCGCCGGACTGGGTGCGCCGCAGACTCGCCGAGGGTCTCGGCGGCGTGATCCTGTTCGGCCGCAACGTGGTCGACGACGAACAGGTCGCCGCGCTCACGTCCGCGCTGCGGTCCGAACGGGACGACGTGGTCGTCGGGATCGACGAGGAGGGCGGCGACGTCACCCGCCTCGACGTCGGCAAGGGTTCGTTCGTGCCCGGCCCGCTCGCGCTGGGCGCGGCCGGGGATCCGGAGCTGACCGCCTCCGTCGCCGCCGCGCTCGGCGAACGGCTCGCGGCGTGCGGGGTCACGGTCAACCTCGCGCCGTGCGCGGACCTCACGCTCGCCGCGGAGGACCCGGGTATCGGCGTGCGGGCGTTCGGCTCGGATCCGGTGACGGCTTCGCCGCACGTCGCGGCGTTCGTGACCGGCATGCAGAAATACGGCGTCGCCGCGTGCGCGAAGCATTTCCCCGGGCACGGCGCAGCGACCGAGGATTCGCACCTCTCGCTGCCGGTGCTGCCGCGCACCGCGGCCGAGCTCCGGGAGGTCGAACTGGTCCCGTTCGCCGCGGCGATCGAGGCTGGTGTCCGGACTGTCATGTCCGGGCACCTCGTGGTCCGGGAATGGGGAGAGGAACCGGCGACGTTCAACCGGACCGCGCTGGTCGACGTGCTGCGCGGCGAACTGGGGTTCACCGGGACGGTCATCACGGACGCGTTGGAGATGGGGGCCATCTCCGGGGCGTACGGGCGGCACGACGGGATCGGCGAGGCGTCGGTCCGGGCTCTCCTGGGCGGCGCCGACGCGCTGTGCCTCGGCGGGGCCCCGTTCGACGCCGAGACGCTCGACCGGATCGCGGAGGCGATCGTCGCGGCGGTGGCCAGCGGCCGGCTTCCCTTGGAGCGGCTGGCCGACGCCGCGGTCCGGACGGCTTCGCTGGGCACCGCCCCGGCCGCGGCGACGGTGCAGCCGGTGGACTACTCGCTCGGGCTGTCCGCTGCTCGGGCCGCCCTGCGGGTCACCGGTACGCCGCAGCTCACGGGCCGCACGCTCGTGGTCGACGTGCAGACCGAACCGGGTATCGCGGCCGGGCCGATGCCGTGGGGGCTGGGGGCGCACCTGGCGGAGCTGGTGCCGGGCACTCGGACGCTTTCGGTCTCCCCCGACGACGTCTCGACGGTCTTGGCGGAGGCCTCGTCGGTGGAGAGCGTTGTCGTGGTGACCCGGGAGGCGCACCGGCATCCGGCGGTGCGGGAGTTCCTGGCCGGTCTGTCCACTGTGGACTACATCCGGGTCGAAACCGGGGTTCCCGGGCCGGAAACCGGCACCGGGCCGCGGATCGACACCTTCAGCGGCTCCTACGTGAGCCTGCGCGCCGCCGCGGAATACCTCGCTCGCTCCTGACCTGCTGTCCGTGAAGGACTCCTCGAGGGAATCGAGGAGTCCTTCACGGGCCTACAGCGCGTCGCGGCCGCGCTCTCCGGTGCGGACGCGGACGACGGTCTCCACCGGCGTGACCCAGATCTTCCCGTCGCCGATCTTGCCGGTGTGCGCGGTGTCCTGCACCGTCCGCAGCGCGGCGTCGACCTGGTCGTCGTCGAGGAGGATTTCCAGGCGGTACTTGGTGATGAAATCGACCGCGTACTCCGCGCCCCGGTAGATCTCGGTGTGGCCTTTCTGCCTGCCGTATCCGCGGACCTCGCTGACGGTCATCCCGGCGACGCCGAGTTCCTGCAGCGCGATCCGGACGTCGTCCAGCACGAACGGTTTGACGACGGCGGTCAGCAGCTTCATCGGTTCTCCTCGCGCGCCGGCCGGTGCGATCCCGGCACGCCGGCGGGCGCGCTCCCCCGGCGTCCGGCCTGGACTGCCAGCTCGTACGCGCCTTCGGCGTGCTCAGCCTCGTCGACACCGTCGATCTCGGCTTCGCGGTCGATCCGGAATCCCATGAACTTGTGCATGACCCAGCCGATCAGGAAGGTCATCGCCAGCGAATACCCTAGTACCGCCAGCGTGCCGACCGCCTGGCGCCACAGCTGGTCGAATCCGCCGCCGTAGAACAGGCCGTTCGCGCCCTGGGGAGCCACGCTCACGGTCGCGAACAGGCCGATCAGCAGCGTCCCCACGAACCCGCCGAGGCCGTGCACCGCGACCACGTCGAGCGAGTCGTCGAAGCCGAACCGGTACTTCAGGCCCACCGCGAACGAGCACACGACGCCCGCCGCGACGCCGATCGCGATCGCGCCGACCGGTTCGACGTAAGCGCATCCCGGCGTGATCCCCACCAGCCCGGCCACCGCGCCGGAAGCGGCGCCGAGCGTGGTCGGCTTCCCGTCGCGGAACTGCTCGACGACCAGCCAGCCCAGCACCGCGGCCGCTCCCGCGACGGTGGTGTTCAGGAACGAGGTGGCCGCGAGGTTCTTCGCGGCCAGCGCGGAACCGGCGTTGAACCCGAACCAGCCGAACCACAGCAGCCCGGCGCCGAACATCACGAACGGCAGGTTGTGCGGCCGGACGGCCTGCTTCGGCCAGCCGTGCCTGCGGCCGAGCACGATCGCGAGCGCCAGCGCGGCCGCCCCGGAGTTCACCTCGACGACGGTGCCGCCCGCGAAGTCCAGCGCGTGCAGCTTCGCCGCGATCCACCCGTCGGGCGCGAAGACCCAGTGCGCCACCGGCAGGTACACCACGGTGACCCACACGACGGAGAACACCGTCCAGGTCCAGAACCGGGCCCGCTCGGCGATCGCGCCGGCCAGCAGCGCCACCGTGATGACCGCGAACATCATCTGGAAGGCGACGAACGCGAACAGCGGCACCTGGGTCCCGGCGAGCCCGATCGTCTGCTCGGCCAGCCCGTGCAGCCCGGCCAGCCGCACCGTGCCGAGCAGGCCGCCGAACCAGTCGGAGCCGAACGCGAGCGAATACCCGTAAGCCACCCAGACCAGGCCGACGGTCGCGAGGCAGACGAACGTCATCGCCATCACGTTCAGCACGCTCCGGGCGCGCACCATCCCGCCGTAGAACAGCGCGAGACCCGGTGTCATCAGCATGACCAGCGCCGCGCTGACCAGCAACCACGCCGTGCTTCCGGTATCGACCACGGTCGGACTCTCCTTGTCGCCTCGTCCGGCCGATCAAGCTAACCGCGCGGTGTTACCGGAATGTTTCCGTCATGCTTCCGCTACCCGCCCCTGAACCGGCGTAACGGTCCAACCGGGCCGAACCGGGCAGACGACCGCCGACGACGCAGTCCGCAGCCGCTTTGCCTAACCTCGAAATCCACTGTGGACAGTCAGGGCAGGCGGAAACCACGACCGAAATCGACATTCCGCTGTCCCGTACGGCGCGTGTTTCACTTCGGCTCCGGCGACCCCGGACGGCGGGAATCGGAGCAAAGCGCCAGTTCGGCCCAGACGGTCTTCCCCCAGGGCAGCGGCGTCTGGCCCCAGCGGTCGGCGACAGCGTCGATCAAGGCCAAACCGCGTCCTCCGCCTTCGTAGCCGTCCCGGTGCCTGGCGAGGTCCGTGAGAGAGTCGGAAACCTCGATCAGGATCCGGTCTCCGCGCAACGACAGCGTCAGCTCGCACGGCGGACGGGCGTGCCGCAGCGCGTTGCTGGCGATCTCGTCGAGCACCAGGCGCACGTCGGCCACCGCGTCCGCGCCCGCGTGCGGGAGATGGCGGCGCACGAACGCCGCCGCCCGATCCCGGATCCGTCGCAGCATGGCGAAATCCTGCTCCAACGCCAAGCGCAGGAGCGCCGCTCCCGCGGGCGAACGGCTGTGCTGAGCCTCGTCGACACTCACGCTTGACCTCCCCCCTGTGCGATATTAACGGATACCCGCCGCGCGGAGGCGGCAAACCAGAACTGCGGTAAATAAGATCCACGGGGCCTTCCGCATGGTTTTCCGGCCCGCTTTACCGTTCTTTGCCGTGCGGGATTCCCCGAGCTGTGCCACCTTTTTCGTCATGACTGATCTCCCTGCTTATCCGTCCCCTTCCGCCGATCCCGCCGGAGCGCGGCCGCGTCCGGCTGCGGTCACCGGCGCCTTCTGGGCGTATGTGGCCGCCACCCTCGTCGGCCTCGTCGGAGCCGTGTTCCTGGTCTTCTCGCGAGACGCGCTGGCGGACGCGATGCGAAGAGCGAACGGGCAGAACGCGGCACGCCTCACCGACGCCCAGATCGACCAGGCGGTGACGATCGGCATCGTCGTCGGAGCCGTGCTCGCGATCGCGTTCGCCTTGCTGCACTTGCTGTTCGCGTTCAAACTCCGCGCGGGCCGCAACTGGGCGAGGATCGTGCTCACAGTGCTCACCGCCCTCCAGGTCGTCTCGCTGCTGGCGGGCCAGGCGACGGTGGTCGGTTCCGTCAGCGCCGTGTTCGCGCTGCTCGGCGTCGTCCTGTCCTTTCTCCCCCAGGCCAGTCAGTACATCGCCGCGACGAAGGCCGACCGCCGTCTCGGGACAACGGGTTTGGCCGGTGCCTGAGGCGGGTATCCGCCGTTTATCGCAAGCGCCGGGACCGCTTTTCCCGAAACCTTAAATAGAAAGAGGAAAACGAGATGAGCGACACCGCCGGAAACAAGGCCGAAGAGATCAAGGGAAAGGCCAAGGAAGCGCTCGGCAACGCCACCGGGAACGAGCAGTGGCAAGCCGAGGGGAAAGCCGAGCAGGCCAAGGGCGCCCTCAAGCAGGCGGGAGAAAAGGTCAAAGACGCCGTCAAGGGCGTGAAAGACTGACCCCCGCGCACAGAGCGGCCGATCTTCATCCTGTGGTTCGGCCTCGGCTTCGCGCCGAAAGCGCTCGTCGCC